>CAJBSR010000468.1 GCA_903958285.1 uncultured Sphingomonadales bacterium | reverse complement strand
GCTTCAGGCCGGCTTCGGGCACAAGATCGACAAAGGCATGCGGCACCGGCGGTGCGGCCTCATGGACGGCACTCACCACGGCGTCATACTGGTGTGGACCCGATATGGCGAGCACTTCCGGGAAGCGGGCGCGGATGGCGTCGGCTTCATTACCCATGCAGCCGGTGACGATCACCCGGCCATTTTCGGCAATGGCTTCGCCGATGGCTTCAAGGCTTTCTTCCTTGGCGCTGTCGAGGAACCCGCAGGTGTTCACGAGAACAACGTCCGCGCCCTCATAGTCGGGCGACAGGCCATAGCCGTCCGCGCGCAATTTGGTGAGGATCCGCTCGCTGTCCACAAGTGCCTTGGGGCAGCCGAGGGACACCATGCCGACCTTGGGCTGGGTAGGAAGTTTAGTCGTTTTCATGATCGACGCGCCATTAGAGGAACTCCCGGGGGAAGTCACGACAAACTGGGGCTTTAGCCGCCAATCCGATCCGTTCCACCGAGATAGGGCCGAAGCACTTCCGGAACGGTGATGCTACCATCGGCGTTCTGATAGTTTTCCAGCACGGCGACCAGCGTCCGGCCCACTGCGAGGCCAGAGCCGTTAAGCGTGTGGACAAAGCGCGTGCCCTTTTCCCCTTGCGGGCGGTAGCGCGCATTCATCCGGCGGGCCTGAAAGTCCCCGCAATTCGAGCAGCTGGAGATTTCCCGATAGGCTTTCTGGCCGGGCAGCCAGACTTCCAGATCATAGGTTTTACGGGCGGTGAAACCCATGTCGCCGGAACAGAGCAACATGCGCCGGAAATGCAGGCCGAGGCGATTGAGCACCGCTTCGGCGGCCTCCGTCATCCGCTCGTGCTCCGCGTCTGACGCCTCCGGCGTGGTGATGGAGACGAGTTCAACTTTTTCAAACTGATGCTGCCGGATGAAGCCGCGCGTATCGCGCCCTGCAGATCCAGCTTCGGATCGGAAGCACTGCGTGAGCGCCGTCAGCCGCAGAGGCAATTCGGTATCCGAGAGAATTTTCTCGCGGACCATGTTGGTGAGCGACACTTCAGCCGTCGGGATCAGCCAGCGGCCATCGGTTGTGTGGAACAGGTCTTCCGCAAATTTCGGGAGCTGGCCGGTGCCAAACAAAGCATCATCGCGCACGAGAACCGGCGGTGCGATCTCTTCATAGCCAAATTCGCGCGTATGCAGGTTGAGCATGAATTGGCCTATGGCCCGATTCAATCGGGCAACGCCCCCGCGCAGATAAGCAAAGCGAGCGCCTGCAACCGCCGCCGCTGTCTCAAAATCAAGGCCGAGGCCAGCATCGAGCCTGTCATGCTCCAGCGCTTCAAAGCCCAGTTCCGGCTTTTTCCCGCTTTCGGAAACATAGACATTGTCCGCCTCGTCAGAGCCGGTCGGCACGTCATCGGCGGGAATGTTAGGAATGGCCGCGAGCGCATTGCGAAGGTCTACGCCTAGTTCCTTGGCTTTGGCTTCCAAGGCGGGCAGGGTCCCCTTGATGTCGGCGACTTCGGCCTTCAGCCGTTCCGCTTCTGCTTTGTCGCCTTTGCCCATGGCAGCGCCAATGGCCTTTGCCGCTGCATTTGCGGTGGACTGGAGTTCTTCGGAACTCCGGATGGCCGCGCGGGATTGTTCGTCAATGGCCAGCAAAGTGGCAGATTGGGGCGCTAGACCTCGACGGGCCAAGCCCGCATCAAAGCCTTCGGGGTTTTCGCGGATCAATCGAATATCATGCATATTTGCGCTATGGCGCGCAGGCTCTGCCTTGCCAAGGGCAAAGAAAAAGGACGCGGCCGGGTCGCGAAGCAGCGTCCTTTAAGGTGCCAGACTACGGCTTTACGCTACGCAGATACTACACTGATGTGGTTTTGGCCTTTTTCGCGGCGCGTGCCCGGGCGATAAGGCCGGCTGCAGCACCGCCGAAGAGGAGGAGCATTGGCGGTGCAGGGACATCGTTTCCGCTGGAGCCGCCATGGCTGCTGGAACCGCCATTGCTGCTCGATCCATTCGACGACGAGGATGTCGACGTCGAGGTCGACGTGGAACTTGTCGATCCGCCAAAGCTCGAAGATGTGCTCGTGCTGCTCGACACATTGCCGGACGAGCTCGACGTGCTGGAGACGTTACCCGAGGAACTGGAAGAGCTGGAGACGTTTCCAGATGAGCTCGAGGTACTGGAAACCGTGCCGCTCGACGTGGACGATGAAGAACCCCCAGTCGAAGACGTGCTGGAAACGGTGCCCGAAGACGTTGAACTGGACGAGCCGCCCGTGGACGACGTGCTCGACACGCTGCCTGACGAGGTTGACGAACCGCCCGTAGAAGATGTGCTCGAGACGGTACCCAAAGACGTCGACGATCCGCCGGTGGAAGAGGTGCTGGAAACGCCACCTGTCGATGTGGAAAGACCACCGGTCGACGTCGACGAACCGCCGGTCGAGGTCGAAACGCCGCCCGTGGATGTGGATGACCCGCCTGTCGAGGTCGAAACACCGCCCGTTGAGGTCGATGAACCGCCCGATCCGCCTGACCCGCCCGAGGATGTGGACGTCGAACCGCCGCTGCTGGTGGAGGACACACCGATGCTGCCACCGCCGCCACCGCCGCCAAAGAAACCGCCGCCGATAAAGCCGCCACCGCCGAAGCCGCCGCCAAAACCACCGATTGGACCGCCGCCAATGACGACGGGTACGCCACCGCCGCCGCCCGACATGACCGGCTGCGCTTCAGACAGGCGGGAGCGCAAAGGTTCTTGACCTGCAGAGGCGAGACGAATTGTCTGCGGTGCGCAAGACATGCTTGTTGTTGTCGTCGTCACCCGCTTAATGCGCTTGACGACGCGACCGTTCGCACGCGGAGCTGCTGCGAGCCGCTGACGGACCACCTTTTTGACCTTGGGAGCAGGGGCGGAATAGGACGACCGCAAGGGCTGGGCCTGGGTCGCATGCATGGCGCCGCCGCCAATAACCGCTCCACCGCATGCGCAAGCGCAAAGTTTTGTCAGTGCCATACGAACAGACATGGCGTTCAACCCCTTTTACTCGTCACCCGGCCAACAAGCTCGTTGCCGCGTCGACAGAAACAATGGGGCTGGATTGCTTAAGACGTTACGACGCCGCAACCGGATTAACCGTCTTTCCTGCCATTTTGACGGTTCCATCTGCCGCAACCGAACAACGGTTATGGTTAATGTGCCAAATAGGGGCTGTTTATGGGGCGTCTGTCAAACGTCTGTCTTTAATTTGTCCATACGCGCTGCGCCCCTAATGCCAGAACTTTGGGG
>CAJBSR010000467.1 GCA_903958285.1 uncultured Sphingomonadales bacterium | reverse complement strand
CGACAGTCGTTATCATCACAGCGCTGCTCATCCCCGATCCCTATTGGTCGACGATTGCGTTCGGCTGCGGCGCCTTTTTTGCGATTGCCGGGGCTGTGCCGCAGAATGCCGCCATTCAACGCGTCGCGCCGAACGATATGCGCGGGCAGGTGACAGCCTTCTATTTGTTCATGTTCACCTTCTTCGGCGCGATGGGGAGCTGGTTCATCGGCATCGTTTCCGACTTTGTGACGCAGGATCTGGGGCAGGCCATCCTGCTGACCGCGATCACGCTTATGCCGCTGGGCGCCTTTCTGATGTTCCGCGCCATCAAACCCTATCGTGAGGAAGTCGAACGCCTCGAAGCACTTGAAAAGCAGGCTGCGGCCTAAACCCAGTTCAAAGGAGAATCTCGTGTCTGAAGATCGTATCGCCGCCCTCGAAGCCCAACTGACCGCGCTCACCAAGCGTGTGACCATCTGTGAAGACGAGCAGTCGGTCCGCAAACTGCATCACCTCTACGGCTATCTGATCGATAAGTGCCTGTATCGCGAGGTCGTGGACCTGTTCACGGAAGATTGCGAAGTCCATTTCTTCGGCGGCATCTACAAGGGCAAGGCCGGGGCTGCGCGCCTTTATATTGAGCGGTTCCAGAAGAACTTCACGCACGGAAATAATGGCCCGATCGATGGCTTCCTGCTCGATCACCCGCAGCACCAAGACGTGGTGGATATCCAGCCGGATGGTGTGACGGCGCTCGCGCGCTTCCGCTGCACCATGCAGGCGGGGCGGCATAAGGATTATACCGGCGACAACCCGATGCAGGGCGTCCGCCAATGGTGGGAAGGTGGCATATACGAGAACACCTATAAGAAGGTTGACGGCGTCTGGCGCATTCACATTCTCGATTATGCACCGCAGTGGCATGCCGATTACGAAACCGGCTGGGCGCACACGCGGCCCAATTATGTGCCATTTCTTGATAAGACCATTCCGGAAGATCCGACCGGCCCCGATGTTCTGAAGGATGGCGTCTGGCTCTGGCCGACGCACAAGGTCGTGCCGTTCCACAACGCCCATCCCGTGACCGGTGCTCCCATCGTTCCGGAACGATGGCAGGGTGACATTGACCGCGAAAAGGCCGCAAAGTGAGCAGCTATCCCGAACTCTATATGATCATTGATGGCGAGCGGGTGCCCGCTGGCCACAGAGCGACGCACAAGGTCGTCAATCCGGCCACCGGCGAGACGCTGGGTGAGTTGCCGCTGGCCGATGCGGCAGACCTCGACCGTGCGCTGGAGACGGCGCAGCGCGGCTTCCACATCTGGCGGGAGTCGTCGCCGCAGCAGCGTGCCGCCGTCCTGCAAGGTGCTGCCCGCTTGATGATGGAGCGTCAGGAAGACTTGGCGCGCGTTGCCACGCTGGAAGAAGGTAAAACCATCGGCGAAGCGCGCATCGAAGTGATGATGAACGTCGGCCTGTTCAACTTCTATGCCGGCGAAACACAGCGCATCTATGGGCGGCAGCTCGTCCGCCCTGCGGGTATGCGATCGACCGTGATCTATGAACCGGTTGGGCCTGTCGCTGCGTTTAGCCCCTGGAATTTCCCGCTCGGCAATCCGGGCCGCAAGCTCGGCGCACCAATTGCGGCTGGCTGTTCGGTGATCATGAAGTCGGCAGAAGAGACGCCTGCGTCTGCGCTTGGGGTCTTGCAGTGCTTGCTGGATGCGGGCCTGCCGAAGGAAGTGGCGCAGGCCGTGTTCGGCGTGCCGGATCAGGTGTCGCGCCATCTGCTGGCATCACCCATCATACGCAAGCTAAGCTTTACGGGTTCGACTGTTGTCGGCAAGCATCTGGCGAAGCTGGCGGCTGAGGACATGAAGCGGACGACGATGGAACTAGGCGGGCATGGGCCTGTGCTGGTGTTTGACGACGTCGATGTGGACACCGTGCTCAACACCATGGTGCCCGGCAAGTATCGCAATGCGGGTCAGGTCTGTGTGTCGCCGACGCGGTTCATTGTGAACGAGAATGTGTTCGACCGCTTCCGCGACGGCTTTGTCGAGCGCGCGAAGGCCATCAAAGTGGGCAGTGGTCTCGATCCGGATAGCCAGATGGGCCCGATGGCCAATCCCCGCCGTCCGGATGCGATGGAGCGGCTGATCGGCGATGCGGTGGCGCGCGGCGGCAAGCTCGGCACCGGTGGCGAGCGCATCGGCAATCAGGGCTTCTTCTACGCGCCGACGGTGCTCTCTGAAGTGCCACTGGATGCTGACATCATGAACGAGGAGCCGTTCGGCCCGGTCGCCATTCTCAATCCCTTTGGCAGCGATGATGATATGATCGCAGAGGCAAACCGCCTGCCTTATGGTCTGGCGGCCTATGCGTGGACCAATGACCCCAAACGCCGGATGCGTCTGGCGCGGGATGTTGAGACAGGCATGCTGGGCATCAACACCAATATGATTGGCGGGGCAGATGCGCCCTTTGGCGGCGTCAAATGGTCTGGCCATGGGCATGAGGATGGCCCCGAAGGTCTGCATGCGTGTCTTGTGACCAAGGCGGTTCACGAAGCCTGAGGTTGTTCACGACAGAACGAGAAAGGACGGGGCGACGATGACGATCATTGGTGGGATGGACGTTGCTATCAAGGCCATGCGGTCTGTTCTTGGCGACGAAAACGTTCTGACGGATCCGGCAGCCATGGCGGACTACGGAGACCCTTATGCGCCGCCCGGTGACTGGTATCAGCCAGGGGCTGTCCTTTTGCCGTCGACAGTCGAGGAAGTGCAGGCCGTCCTTCGGCTTGCCAACGAGCATGGCACGCCCCTTTGGACCAGCAGTCAAGGCCGAAACAAGGGGTATGGGGGTGGCGCGCCGCGTGTGTCTGGCAGTTTCGCCCTTTCGCTCCGGCGGATGAACCGTGTACTCGAAGTCGATGAAGAGAACTGCTTTGCCGTGGTTGAGCCCGGCGTGCGCTTCTTCGATCTTTACGATCACCTTCGGGCGACAGGATCAAACCTCTGGATGTCCGTGCCAGATTTGGGCGGTGGGAGCGTCATTGGTAACGCATTAGATCACGGCGCCGGATATACGCCGCTGGGGGATCATTTTGGCAATCATTGCGGCATGGAGATCGTGCTCGCCAATGGGGAGCTCTTGCGCACAGGCATGGGTGGTATGACTAATGCGCGGGCGTGGCATGTCTATCCGCATGGCTGTGGGCCCACCTTCGACGGACTGTTCAGCCAATCCAACTATGGCATTGTGACCAAGATGGGCGTCTCGCTCATGCCTGCGCCGGAAGTGTATATGCCCGGCTGGCTGACGCTGGACAGCGAAGATCAGTTTGGTCCGTTTCTGGATGCGCTGCGGCCTTTGATGATTGACGGGACAATCTCAAACCAACCCATGATCATCAATGCGGTTTGCGCAGCAAGTGCGTTTTGGCAGCGCAACCATTGGTATACGGGGACGGACGCCATCCCTGATGCCGTGATTGATAAGATAGCCGCGACGCCGGGCTTTGGACGTTGGGTGATGCGCTTTGCCCTTTATGGTGATGGTCCCGTGGTGGAGCATAACCGCAAAAAGGTTGATGACGCTTTCGCGCACATCCCGGGCTGCGCGATCAGCTATGAAAAATATGACGGGCGTAACCTGCCGGTCATGGAGAACCCCCACCACGCGGTGCAGGCTGGTATTCCGTCCATGGCGCTCGACCAGATGACGTGCTGGTATGGCGGAGAGAAGGGCGGGCATATTGGCTTTTCCTGTGCTGTCCCAATTTCTGCCAAAGATGGGACCGCCATCCGGGATTTGTCACGCGCGCAACTGAGCAAAGATGGATTGGACTATTCCGCCGCCATCATTGTGACGAAGCGTGCGATGATCCACGTCGCACTGGTGGTGTTTGATACCGAGGATGAAGCGCAGGCACGCGGGGCCTATCAGTCCGTAAAGGACATGATTCCTGTCGCTGCTGCCCAAGGATATGGCGAATATCGTAGCCACATCGACTTCATGGATCTGGTCGCCGACCAGTATGATTTCAACAACCACGCCCAGCGTCGCTTTGCCGAATTGATCAAGGATGCCGTCGATCCGGCTGGTATCCTCTCACCCGGGAAGCAAGGCATTTGGCCAAAGGAAATGCGCAAATGACCCATGAACTGAAAACCGGCGGAGATCGCGGCTATTTGCGGATCGCGACCGAAGAGGCCTTTGCCACGCGGGAGCAGATTGATGTCTTTCTGCGGATGGTGAACGATGGAACGGCGGACAAGGGCATGGTGTCGCTCTGGGGCTTTTACGCGCAAAGTCCGTCAGAACGGGCGACCCAGATTATTGACCGGCTGCTCAATCTTGGGGAGCAGCGCATTGCGCACATGAATGAGACGGGCATCGACAAAGCCATCCTCGCGCTGACGTCGCCCGGGGTTCAGCCGATCCTCGACGAGGAAGAAGCCAAGGGGATTGTTTCCCGCGCAAACGACTATTTGGCCGATGCCGTGCAGACATATCCGGATCGCTATATCGGGATGACGGCAGTTGCCCCGCAGGACCCGGAATGGTCCGCTGCGGAAATTCGGCGCGGTGCGCATGAGCTGGGCTTTAAAGGCGTCCAGATCAACAGCCACACAAAGGGCCATTATCTCGACGAAGCTCAGTTTGATCCGATCTTTCGTGCGCTCGCAGACACAGGTCAGCCGCTCTATATCCATCCGGCCACGCTGCCGGATGACATGATGGGCGGCATGATCGATGCAGGGCTCGATGGGGCGATCTTTGGCTTTGGCGTTGAGACGGCCTATCATCTCCTCCGCCTTGTCACGACGGGCCTCTTTGACCGCTATCCCGATCTACAGATCATGGCGGGCCATGGCTGTGAGGCGCTGCCTTATTGGCTCTTCCGCACCAATTACATGCACCAGGCCGGCGTTCGATCGAACCGCTATGAACGGTTGAAGCCGCTCAAGCACGACCTGTTCCACTATATGCGCAACAACTTCCTCGGTACATGTTCGGGTCTTCCGTTCGAGCCCGCCGTGAAGCTGATGATTGAGGTCATGGGGGAAGATCGCGTGATGTATGCAATGGATTACCCCTATGAATATGTCGCAGATGAGGTCCGCGCGATGGACAATCTCGATATTTCGGAAGACCAGAAGAAGAAGTTTTTCCAGACCAACGCGGAACGCTGGTTCAAACTATAATTTAAGGACAAGAGGATGGGGAAGGGGACGTTGGCTCCGGCCAAAGGGGCGTGGTACGCGCTGCTGATCATTGCACTGACCAACGCGATGAGCCTGCTGGACCGCAACATTTTGGCCATCCTTGCCCCGCGCATCAAGGCGGACCTTGGCGTCGGCGATGCAGAGATGGGCCTGCTCTATGGCACGGTCTTCGCGCTGTTCTATGCGCTGTTTTCGCTCCCGCTTGGTCGTTTGGCCGATGGATGGGTGCGCACCCGTCTGTTGTCGATGTGCATCGCTTTCTGGTCATCGGCGACGGCACTGGCGGCATTTGCAAGCAGCTTTGGCGTTCTTGCCTTATCGCGCCTCGGCGTCGGCATCGGGGAGGGGGCCACCCAGCCGGCTGGCACCTCGCTCATCTATGATTATTGGCCCAAGGAACGGCGCGGTTTCGTCATGGCGGTGCTGGCCTCTTCCATTGCCATTGGTCTTGGCGGGTCACTGGTTCTGGGAGGCGTGGCGTCTGATTGGTGGGACCATGTTTATAGCAATGGTGGGGCGCCATTGGGATTGTCCGGATGGCAGTTTGCGTTCCTTGCGGCAGCGGCGCCCGGATTTGTTCTTTCATTTTTCCTCTGGCGGCTGCGGGAGCCGGAACGAGGGGCTATGGATGGCATCGCTAGCCCCCCAGATCCGGCACCATTTGCTGCATCGGCTGCCGTCCTTGGTTCGGTAACACCGGGTTTCAACTGGTTGAGCCTGAAACAGCGGGGGGCGACACGCGGCCATTGGATCCTGAACTTAAGCGTGCTTGCGGGCCTCATCGTTTTGATGATCATCTTGGCCAAGGTTTGCGCCCATCTTTCGCCGCGTCCAGACCTTGTTTTCGGGTCGTTCAGCATCAGTCCGCACACCCTGCAATGGAGCGTGATCGGTTTTGGCGCGTTCGTGATCATCAACCTGCTTCAGGGGCTCTCACTCTCTGACAAGCCGACCTTTGCGGTGATCGCAGGCTCCCCCACGCTGGTGATGGTGATGGCGGTCGGGGCACTTCAGTCGGTGATTAACTATGGCATCATGGGCTTCACGCCGAGCTTCCTGATGAAGACCTATGATCTGTCGATGAAGGACACTGCGCTGACCTTCGGGCTGTTGTCGGCGGCACTTGGCATTGTGGGCCCGATGATCTCCGGGCCGGTTTCAGACATGCTGAATAGGCGCTTTCCGGGTCGTGGGCGGTCCTATGTGACGCTCTTTTCGCTTGGTATATCGCCCTTCCTTGCGATGTGGGTCTACACTGCGCCGACTTCGGGTGATTTTTTCCTTCGCTTCTCTTTGTACAGCATCATCCTGACGGGATGGCTGCCGCCCCTTTATGCCATCATGTATGATCAGGTCTTGCCGCGGATGCGGGGCGTGACCACCAGCGTTTATCTGCTTGTGATGACGATCCTTGGCCTTGGCATTGGGCCCTATCTGGTGGGTCTCATTTCCGATGCGACGGGTGACCTCGGGACAGCGATCTTGTCGATCAATCTGGTCTCACCAGTGATCGTCGTCTTGCTTCTGGTCATCGCGACACGTGCGCAGCGGGATGAAGATGGGCTTATGAAGACTGCGCGGGCAGCCGGCGAGCCAATTTAGCTAGAGAACCCGCCAGACCCAAAGCTTGATGCCCGCCGGATAGCGCGCGCCGGAACAGACGAAGATGCTTTTGTTCATCCAGTCATATTTGCCGATGGGCGCGATGAATTCCGGCACTGTGCGGAAATAATATTCGGCTGGGTCGACCGGGTCACCTGCCGCAAGGCGCGCCATGACGTCGGGCGGGCCGTGGCGCAGTCCTTTGTTGCGGATCTGGATGACGACGCCATCATCGGTTTTGAGCGCGTACATGGCGTCAGCGACCGTCACCCCGTCGGTGCGGCTCAATTGCCAATCCGCCGCATTGCCCATCAATGCGCCTTTGATGAGGGGGCCTTCGACCCGCCCGCCTTCAAAAATGGGGATGATGCGCCGTGTGCCGTCCGGCGCGTCACCGATGGGGATTGGCGCGCCAAGGCTGCCTTCTGCCTCATAGACGAATTCAAGCTCCGGCTTGATCACGCAGCCAACCCAATTTCGTCCGCGTTTGCCCAGTTGCCGTGGAGGCCAAAGCGCATCCGGATGGGGATGTTGATTGTCGCGATTGGCCCTTTTTCAATATCGAGCGCGTCGAACAGCAAGAGGTCGCTCCGGTGTTCTTCCAAGCGGTTGCAGATCTGGACGATCCAGCCATCGCCTTCTGGCGTATCCTTGCTGCGCGGGATGAAGCAGGGTTCCTGCAATGAAGATACAGGGCCACACCACCAATGCTGCTCCTGCTTGGTCTGATGGTCGATTAGGCACAGGCAGTTCATCAGCAAGCCGCCGGCACTTCCGCCCTTCAGCTCGACCGGACGGCGGTAGTCCATCTCCAGCATCCAGCCATAGCGATAGGGCAGGCCGGCAAACCGGTCATCCATCCGGGGAAACTCGCCAGCGGTCTGGGTGAGTTGGACTTCGCTTTCAAAGGCGTCGCTGTTGCTTGCCATGTCCACCGTCCAGCGGGTGAGATAGCTCATCGCCTCCTGGCCATTGAACGGCACCCCGTTCACATCGGGGAAGAAGGGGAACATGTTGTTCTTCGCCACAGGGATATCGAAGTGGACCTTCGTCCCATCCTGAAAGGCGTTCATGACATGGCTGTTGAAGCTGTTGCCGGTTTTGAACCAACGGATGTCATCACCCGTCGCGCCAGCCTTGCGAGGTAAGACGCCCAGATAGACGGGCATGGACGTATCAAACCCGAAATGGGGCATGCCCTTTTCCAGCCGTTCCCAGCTGCCGATGCTGGGCATCACGTTGAACACGGCATAGTCTTCGGTAATCCCGAAGTCGTGCATCATGCAGTAATAGGGCGCCTTGAACCAGATTTCGTGAACCAGTTCGCCGTCGGGCGTCACCTCGTAAAAAGTGCAATCATCGGTGCATAGCCCGGACGCGGCATAGCCAAAGGCGATCATGTTGCCGGTCTTAGGATCCATCTTTGGGTGGGCGGTGAAGGTTTGACCCGTCATCTTCTGGCCGGTCTTATCGTTGAAGAAATGGGTGAAGCCTTCTGTCTCCATCGTGGCCGGGTCCATCACCAGCGCGGGACTGTCTTCCTTCAACGCATACAGCTTGCCGCCGTGTATCCAGGCATTGGTATTCGCTGTGCCGCGGATTTTGCCTTTCACACTCTCGTCATCGGTCAAAGGGTTGCGATAGGAGCCGAACAGGGCTTTGCCCGCTTCATTTTCCAGCTTCCACTTATCGGTCTTTGCCCAACGCTGACGGAAATCGCATTGCCCATCGTGGATGTGAAACCGCGTGATCATGCCATCGCCATTAAAGGAGATGTCATCGTCGGAGCGCGGTGGGAATTGCGGATCAGGCTGAACACGGTAGAAGGCGCCATTGAGTTCGGTGGGGATGGTGCCTTCATAGGCCAAGTCCGCAATATCGGCTTCGATGCGGGATGGCGCATTGAAGCCCGTGAAGGACGGGGTCTGTGGAAACTGTGCCATGGGCAACCTCTCGACTCTGTTTGTAAGTTACACTAACAATTGCCCCGAGGGATGTTGATGGCAAGAACAAAAGAAACGCTCGTCATGACGACACCGCCGATTGAGGGCGATGATGACATTGGCGAGATCCGCAACATCGTGGGGTTCCACAT
>CAJBSR010000466.1 GCA_903958285.1 uncultured Sphingomonadales bacterium | reverse complement strand
CCCGACTTCAGCCAGAAACTCCGGCATAAATTCGGCATAGTCCGTAAAGATAAAGCCACGCATGTTGATCCGCGCGGGGATGGTGCGCAGGATATATTTGAACTCATGGCCCTGATCAGCCTCATTATATTTGTCGATCATGCCGCAAATCGCAAAGCGCGCATAATCCCGCGCCAGCGCAAAGGCGGCATCAAGATGATCGCCGCCGACATTGTCGAAGTACACGTCAATCCCGTTTGGGGCTACCGCGCTTAGCTGTTCCAGCAGGTTGCCCGCTTTATAATCGACACAGGCATCGGCACCGAGCGAGCGGACCCATTCGCACTTGGCAGCACCGCCGGCCGAGCCGATGACGGTCATGCCCTTTTTCTTCGCAATCTGGACGACCGCTGAGCCAACAGCTCCAGCCGCCGCCGACACGAAGACGATATCGCCTTCCTTGGCCGCGGCGGTCTTCATCAGGCCCATATAGGCGGTCGCGCCTGTCAGGCCGAGATTGTGGAGGAACGTCTGGATGGGAATGTTGAGTGGGGGCAGCTTTTGTGGATCGGTCGGCGCACCACCGCCTGCAATGTCGACAATCGCTTCATCGCGCCAGCCGTTCATGTGCATGACCTTGTCGCCAACCGCATAGCCTTCGGCTGTGCTTTCAATGACTTCACCCACAGCGCCGCCTGTCATCGGCTGATCGACCTCAAAGCCCGGGACATACGACTTCACCGTCGTCATGCGGCCGCGCATATAAGGATCGACCGACAGATAAGCGTTCCGCACGCGGATCTGGTTGGGCCCTAGGTCCTGATGCGGCAGATCCGCCAGCGCGACATTATCCAAGGTCGGCAGACCATCGGGAGTTGATTTGAAATACCATGCGCGTGCCATGTGAAGGCTCCTCTCGTGTTTTTATGATGCCGGGGCGATTGCCGTTCCCGTTCACATCCGCTTCTATTTCAATTCCCGCGCAGGGCAAGCGTTCCCCATTGCAAGGGCAAATCGCCCTCGCTAAGGGCGAATTTCGAATGCGGGGCTGTAGCTCAGTTGGTAGAGCGCATCGTTCGCAATGATGAGGTCAGGGGTTCGATTCCCCTCAGCTCCACCATCGCATTCGGTTTTCCGACATAGGGTTGAGATGATACGGCGCTGGGCAACAGCGACCGGCGCGTGCAGGTCGATTTCCTCTCGGCAAAGTTCTGCCCCCCCCCAACAAAAAGGGCCGCCGGAAAAACCGACGGCCCCTGAAGGTCCTTTGCCCGCAACGCGGACGCGGGTGGATTAGAATTCGTAGCCGAGCGTCACGCCGTAAGTGCGTGGTGGCATCAGCGTGCCGCCAATGGCGCGGCTGGTCGATACCGAGAAGCTGCCCGCATAGACCAGTTCATTGGTGATGTTGCGGACCCAGAAATTGGCCGAGAAACGGTCATCCGGATGACGGTACATCACATTGGCATCAAGCTGGATATAACCCTTTTGAGCCAGGCGATCGTCGTTGAACTCCGTGTGATACTGCTTGCTGCGATACGCAAAGTTGGTGCCCAACCGGACCTTGCCGCCATTGCTGAGGCCAATGTCATAGGTCGGGTTCAGGTTCAGGCTCCAACGGGGCGACATGCGCGTGGCATTTCCCGACAGGTTCTTGACCAACAGCGCCTCAACCGCACCGGGCGCAAACAGGCGCGGATCAAGCGGATCGGATGCCGTGAACTTGGTGAACTCCGAATGGAGATAGCCAACCGACGCCGAGAGCGTGAACGCATCGGTGGCGCGCCACAGAAGGTCAAACTCCGCGCCATAAGCTTCCGAGACAGCCGCGTTGGTCAGCGTACTCGTGAAGAAAGGCGGCGCCGGGATCGGACGCGTCAGAGAGAACTGACCGTTCTTCAACCGCTGGAAGAAGACCGCAAGGTTGGCGCTGAGGCCACCGGCCGAGTATTTCGTACCGACTTCAAACGCTTCGACCTTTTCAGGATCAACGAACGGCAGGGGCTGGGTTGGCGACAGGCGGCGGGTGGACCCGATTTCCGCCGTGCCGCTCTTAAAGCCACGCGACCAGTTGCCATAGAGCATCAGATCATCATTCGGACGGTATTCCAGCCCGAGCGAGGGGGAGAAATCATCCCAGCTCTTCGTCGCGTCCCACTGGAGCGGATCGAGCACCAGCCGGTTCTGCGCCGGCACGCCAAGCCCCGTATTGTTGCGCAGGCGGCGTTCTTCCCAGCTGTAGCGTGCGCCGCCTTTCAGCGAGAGCGCGTCGGACAGATCGTAAGTGACATTGGCGAAGGCGGCCCATGTTTTCACATCAAGCTGACCATCAAACTGGATGCGGAACGGATCGGTGTTCCTCAGCACATCGAGGCCGATATGGTTTTCGACCCGGATGTTTTCATCAAGATAGAAAAGGCCGAACACGCCGTGGAACTTATCGGTTTCAATATTGGCCTGCAGTTCCTGGCTGAACTGATGCTGGAACGCCGGCTGCCAGTGATTGGCGCTGCTGCGCAAGGCATTGGTCTGCGCCAGCGGATATCCAAGATAGGTCGACATATCGAAATCGTGGAAGAAGATCGCATCAAAGCTGCGATAGCTGGTCAACGATTTGAAGGTCAGCGCATCGCTGGCATCCACCGTGACGGCAGCCGTCACCGCCCATTGCTTACGATCATTGATCGGGTCAAAGTTCGTCGCAATATTGCGCGGGTTGGTGGCAAAGCGCGCCGCTGTGCCATCGGCATTCAGGCGCTGGCCCAATGCGCTCAGCCCGTCATTGGCCGGGTTGGCATCAGTCAGCACGCCGGGGAAAGAGACTTCACGGAATTTGATGGCCAAGGAGCGATCGTCTTCGCGGTGATATTCGCCGGTCAGCAGGATGTTGACCGACTCTGACGGCAGCAGTTCAAGATGCGCACGCGCCGACCACTGGTTCACATTGTCGATCTCATTGCCGGAGAATTCATTGACGCCAAAGCCGTCGCGCTTGATGCGCTGCACCGCCAAACGACCACGGACACCTTCGGCAATCGGACCACCGACAGCAGCGTCAGTCTGGATCAACAGGGCAGAGCCGCCAAAGGTCTGGCGAAAATAGCCATCCAATGTTTCGGTGGGCTTGGCCGTGATGAGGTTGACGGCACCCCCTGTGGCATTGCGGCCATAAAGCGTGCCTTGCGGACCACGCAGAACTTCAACGCGCTGAAGATCAAACATGGAGCCAAGCTGCGCCTGCGCCAATGAGACAACAACGCCATCGACGTGCAGGGCAACCGAAGGATCGACGCCGGGGAGCGAACTCGACAGGCCGATGCCGCGAATGAACAGCTTGGCGAAGTTGAAATCATTGCCGAAGCTGATGGACGGCACCAGCGACTGCAAACCTTCAAGGGTGACAGTGTTGTTTGCGGCAAGCTGGTCTGAACCGACAGCGGACACCGAGAGCGAAACGTCGGAAAGCGACTGGGCGCGCTTTTGCGCCGTCACAATGATTTCGCTGCTTTCTTCGGCAGGCTCGGTCGCCTCTTGGGCAAACGCGGGGTGCGCGCAGGCAAAAGCTGCCGCGGCGATGAGGCTAGCGCGCGAAAAAAGGCGCACAGATGCACGGTTGGTGCTCACAGGTATCCTCCCTGAATAGGCTGAACGATGGATCGCATGTTCTCTTATCGGAACAGCGGCCTCATAACCTTGTCAGGAGAAACATTCAAATTAAGTTATAACTCATAACATTTTTTTGAATTGATGTTGTATTATTGCGACAGTCTGGCGGCACCCAAAAAAGGCGAAAAACTCCCCAGATCATCGCCTCCTTAGGGGTGTTTCCGCTCAAAAACGCCCAGGCACGGCACCT
>CAJBSR010000465.1 GCA_903958285.1 uncultured Sphingomonadales bacterium | reverse complement strand
CGCTGTTGCCATAGAGCGGGCGGCTGGTCGGGAGTTGCAGACCGTCATAACCGAACAGATCAATTGCCAAGGTGTTGATCGCCTGACGCAGGTTGGATGCCGTCAACTTCATCAAGGATGTCTGCGGTCCGGGTGGTCGACCTTTGGCGAGTTCCGCCAGAATACGGAGCTCTGTCACTTCAAAAGCCTCAACCTCAAGCCGCAGGCGGACCAACCGCTGGCTCCAAATCACGTCGTGGATCATCGGACCATTGATGCCCGATGGCTGCTGACGCGCGCAGTGTTCGACGCGATCGAGCTCGGCCAGCAGCCCGGGAGCCGCACAGCTCCCGCCACGTTCGTTTTCAAGCAGATACTTGGCAATCGTCCAGCCTTGCCCTTCTGCACCGATGAGATTGTCGGCGCTTGTTTCGGCATTGTCGAAGAACGTCGCATTGACTTCATGATCGTTGCCGATAGTCACAATTGGCGTCACGCTCACGCCGGGTTGGTTCATCGGGATCAGCAGGAAACTGATGCCGGCCTGCTTCTTGGCGTCCGCATCGGTGCGCACAAGCGCGAAAATCCAGTTGGCGTGATGCGCGTGCGTCGTCCAGATCTTGGAGCCATTGACGATATACTTGTCGCCCTGTCGTTCGGCTTTCGTTTTGAGAGAAGCGAGGTCGGACCCGGCACCCGGCTCGGAATATCCCTGACACCAATAATCCTCACCGGACAGGATGCGCGGCAGAAAATGCGCCTTTTGCGCAGGCGTGCCGAATTTACAGATGACCGGCCCGACAAGCTTAAGGCCAAGCACAGGCAACGCCGGAGCGCCCGCGAGCGCGCATTCCTTTTCAAACAGATATTTCTGGGTTGAACTGAAGTCAGAGCCCCCATCTTCCGGCGGCCACAACGTGGCGAGCCAGCCCTTCTCGTTCAGGATCGCCTGCCATTCGCGCGTGATATCCGGTTCAACAAACACACTTGGCGTCGCCGCTGCGCCTTCGCGCAACCGGCTGTTTAGCTTTTCGGCCAGAAAAGCGCGGACCTCGTCGCGAAAGGCAAGATCTTCGGCGCTAAAGCTCATGTCCATCAGTCGAGCTCCCCCATCGCCCAGCGGATGCCGCGCCGCAGAGTTTCATAATAGACCGGGTAATTCCACGCGCAGCGTTCGGGGTGATCCCAGAAGGGCATCAGTTCGATCACGTCAAAATGGCTGCGGAAATGCCCAAGGGTTTTGTACAAGATGGCCCCCTCGCCAAGCGGACGCAGATAGAGCACGGGCACAATGGCATTGTCATATTGGGCTTCGACAAAACCGGTCGCCTCCCCGTCAAAGCGGGTTTGCATCAGTATCTGGATCGGCGCCTTGGTTTTGGTGATGTAGAGCTCGTCGATAATGTCGAAATCCTCGAGCCCCTTTGTCAGCGCATGGTGACGGTCGGTGACTTCAACTCTGAACGGACCGATGGGCGGATGCGCTTTGAACTGGGTGCCCAGCAACTCCATCACATCATCGCGCTCTTCCGGGCAGTCCACTCCGGCCTCGACAAAACGAAGGATCGAATTGGTACCATGGAGCGCCAGCCATCGCCCGCCGCCTTCGACAAACGCGCGCAGTGCTATCGTCTCTTCGGGCGTCGGCATGACATCACAGGTGTAGGTGATCAGCAACTGGCACGCAGCGAGCCGTTCAAGATTGCTAAAATCCATCGCCACGGTCGTGCGGATTTGCTGATGCTCGCCAAGCAGCTTGAGCAGTTCGAGCCGGGCAAAATCAATGTCATGATATTTGCCGGAAGCGACAAAATGGGCATCAATGCGGTGCAATGTTCAGCTCCTAAAATTGCCGCCGCCATCGACGGTGAAATCGACGCCGGTGGAAAAGCTCGCATCGTCGGAGGCGAGAAACAGGCAGGCGCGGGCAACTTCTTCGGCCTCGCCGACGCGACCCATCGGATGATTGGCGGCAAAGATGGCTTCGCCCTCTTCGGCACTTGGAAACAGGCCGAGATACCGTTCGAACATCGGTGTGCGTATAGCGCCGGGATGGACGGTATTGACGCGGATTTTATAGCCTTTTTCAGCGCAGTGAAGCGCGACACATTTGCTAAGCGCCGTAACGGCCGCCTTGGTGGCGCAATAGGCAAGAAAGCCGCCGCCGACACGAAGCGCGAGCATGGACCCGATATTGATGATCGCGCCACTCTCATTGCTTGCCGCCATGGCCGGGAGCGCACTCCGACAGCCGTAGAATGTTCCGTTCAGGTTGATCGCCAGCGTCCGGTCCCAGCTGTCGAGCTCGACATCTTCAACCGAACCCGGCTCAGATATACCGGCGACATTGAATAAATGGGTCAGCTTTCCAAAGCGCGCCATCGTCGCCTTGACCGCCGCGGCCCATTGCTCAAGGCTTGAGACATCAAGCGTTGCGCTCGCGGCACGGGTCCCGAGGCTTGCGGCATAGGCTGCAGCCTTTTCAGTCTGGATATCGCCAAGCATCACGCTGCCGCCTGCGTCGATGAACTGGCGGGCGATCTCACCGCCAATACCTTCAGCGCCGCCTGTCACCAGCGCAACCTTGCCTGTCATATCGACCATATCAACGCTCCAAAATCGTCACGGCCGACACGCCCGGTGCGCCGTAAACATGAGTATAAGCGGTTTTGGGTGCCCCCTGAACCTGCCGCGCGCCGCCGGCGCCACGCAACTGGACGACGTTTTCATAAACCTGGCGGAGACCAGAGGCGCCAATAGGCTCGCCACAGGCCAAGCAGCCGCCGTCGGTGTTGACGGGCAAGGCACCATCCAGACGGGTGCGGCCTTCGGCAAACCATTGTTCCTGATCGCCATCCTTACAGAAACCGTTCTCGGCCATATGCATAATCTCGGCGCCGGACTCTGTGTCCTGCAACTGGGCGACATCAATATCTTCAGGGCCAATGCCCGCCTTTTCAAAAGCCGCGCGGGACGCGAGAACTGTCGGCGAAACGCCGCGTTCAATATCCAGTGAAGGCGCAAAAACTTCGAACGATCCGGCGGGGCGCGTGCGCATTACTGATGTCTTGAGCCGGATCGCCGGCTTGCCGAGCGCACGAGCCTTTGCCTCCGTTCCGAGGATCAGCGCCACTGCCCCTTCTGCAGGCGAGCAGAACATGTATTTTGTGAGCGGATCATTGACCATTGGTGCATTGAGGATCGTCTCAAGATCTACCGGTGACCGCCGCCACGCATGGTCGCAGCGCGCACCATTTTCAAAAGCCTTTTCAGCGACCCGCCCAAGCGTCCGCTGCGAAATACCATAAAGGCCCATGTAACGCTGAAGCTTGAGTGCGAAAAACTGCGTCGTCAGCATCAGCCCGGCTTCGCCATACCAGTCTGGAAGGCCATATTCGGCAGGCTTAGCGTTAAACGCGCCGCGATCATGTTTGTCGAAACCGACGGCCATGCCAATGTCGAACTCACCTGAGGCAATCGCGCTATAGACCGAGGCCAGCGAAGACCCGCCCGTCGCACAGCCATTGGCGACATTGATGATGGGAACCCCGGTGAGCCCCAATTCGTTGACCATCACATCGGCCGCCCCCGCCGCGCTGGAGCCGCCATAGGCAATTTCAATGTCAGGCCATTCCAAGCCTGCATCGCCCAGCGCCTGCCTGACGGCAAAAACGCCCTGATCGCGGCCACTGCGGCCCTCAGTGCGGCCAAAGGGGTGTATCCCTATCCCGATGATGCAGACGTCGCTCATGCCTTTTCTCCGGGGGCAAAAGCAAAGCAGCTACGTTGCCCGTCAAAATCCTCAATAACCAGCGTCATCGGCATCCCGATGACCAGCCCTTCCGTTGTGGTCAGCCGTGTTTCGACGATCACTTCGCCGGGAAGTTCGACATACGCAACGCCAAAGGGGCGGAACGGCGCTTTCCCGGCATAGGGAAATTTCGGTTCAAAACCCTGGATCGTCCAGGACCAGAGCTTGCCTGTCCGTGACAGCGGCACAGCGTCAAAGGCGTCCCGTGAATCATCGGTCGGCATTGGAAAGACAATCCGACCATTGTCTTTGCGCCGCCCGCCAATCAGGCGCGGCTCGGCTTCTTCCGTCCATAAGCCCGATGCAATTGGTTCCAGTTTCGACATCTCAAGCAGCCCTCGCTATCGCAGCGATCGCCGAGGCCGGATCGCCAAACAGACGCGACAGCAGCAGGATCCGCTTAACGCCATGCCCAATTGCTAATTCGTCGGTCATGCCCATGCCACCATGCAGTTGGATGGCCTGCTCCCCAATCCATTGCGCGCCTTCCGCGACAAAAGCCTTGGTTGCGGCGCGCGACTGACCGGGCATCAGCAGCGCACGGTACAAAGCAGACTGGATCGCTTCGAGACGCGCATAAGCATCCACCATCCGGTGCTGGATCACTTGGAACCGCCCAAGCGGCTGGCCAAATTGTTCGCGGGTTTTGACGTATTCCAGAGTATCTTCAAACAGACGCTGGGCGATGCCGACCATTTCAGCGGCAGCCATAAGCCGCGTTTCGTCAATCGCGCTTTCTAGGCGCGCACGGTCCCCAATCGGCTGGGCGACAGCGTTGCGGAATGTCACAACTGCAGCCTGACTGCCATCCACGACGGGGTAGCTGCGCATGTCGACGCCGTCTGCATTGCTCGGCACCAAAAACAATCCAGTCTCGCCTGCGACATTGGCAGTGACAATGAAGTGGTCGGCGACGACAGCCGACAGGACCATGATCTTCTCGCCCGACAGGCGATTATCTTTTGCCTGAACAGCCTGCGCCTCCAGCGAATAGCGCCCCTGCGCTTCTGCAAAAGCGAGCGTCGCAAGCGAGGCCCCGCGCACAATTGCCTCAGCCTCGGCATTTCCTGCAAGCAGCCTGGCAGGAAGGAAGGCGCATTCGGTCCACGGCTCAATTGCAAGGCCGCGGCCCATCGCCTGCGCTGCGATTGCGCAATCGACCAGTGACCCGCCGAGGCCGCCATCGGCTTCAGGCATGGCAAGCGCGATAAGGCCGAGCTCCGCCATCTCCTGCCAGCGGGCACGGTCGATCCCGCCCGCGCCCTTGCGGAGCGTCAGCCGCCGCGCCACGTCGACCGGCGCGCAGAAACGCTCCACCGTCTCGCGAAACAGGGTTTGCGTCTCGTCGAGATCGAAATTCATGCGCGCTTGCCGAACCTGATCGGCACTTCGATCAGCCCACGCAGCATGATGCTAGGGGCCACTTTGAGTTCAGCTCCTTCGGCAATCCGAATATCATCAAGCCGGGCCAGCAATTGCTGGAAAGCCACCGTCATTTCCTTGCGGCTGAGCATGTTGCCGACGCACATGTGAATGCCTTTCCCGAAAGCGATGTGAGTGCGGGCATTGCTGCGTTCAGGATCAAAGCGGTCAGGGTCAGGAAAGCGTGCCGGATCCCGATTGGCGGCGGCGTAGCGCAGCATGATCATTTCGCCGGCCTTGAATTCATGACCGCCCAGCGTGCAATCAGCCTTGACCACGCGCCACATGCCCGCCGTCGGCGTATCGAGCCGCAGAATTTCCTCGATCATGTTCGGGATAACTTCCGGCCGCGCGCGCACGAGCGCCTGAACCTCCGGGTTTTGCGCCAGATGCACAATTCCACCGGCGAGCGAGTGGGTGGTGGTTTCATTTCCTGCCACCATCAACTGCTGGGCGACGGACAGAATTTCGGCATCGTCCAGAGGCCGTTCACCGGCGAGGCGCGCGTTCACAATGTCTGACAACAGATCATCTGTCGGTGTCACACGCCGCGCGTCGATCTTCGCCTTCAAAGCATGCTGGAATTCAACAACCTCGCGAGCACATTCGAGTTCCCGCTCTTTTGAGATCATATGGCCAAGCCGATCGGCAAAGGCATCGGACCAGCGTTTGACGTCGGCCTGTTCTGCCAGCGAAAAGCCAAGCTGTTCGCAAATGATCTGAACGGGCAGGCCCACAGCGAAATCGCCAACAAATTCGCATTCACCCTTGTCGATAAAGGCATCGATCAGCGCGTTCACCTTCGCGCGGATGCCGTCTTCAAGCGCGTTGACCCGGGGCATTGAGAAGGCAAGATTTACGAGTTTGCGGAACCGCGTGTGAACGGGCGGGTCAGCGGTCAGCAGCGTGTCCATCTGCGGCCAACCCTGATCGAGAACGGCCTTGATCTCGGGGTCCTCTGCCATGGCACCGGCAATGGCGCTGTTAAAGTCATTCGAAAACTCTTCAACACGGCCCGTGGCTTCGGCGCACAGATCATAGCTCATCACGATTTTCGTGCCGAGCCCGGGGTCTTGAAACACCGGCGCATTGGCCAAGGCCCACTGATAGGCGGCAAATGGATCCTGCATCACTTCAGGGTCCGTAAAACTGGGCGGTGAACTTATCGCGTTCATGCAACTCTCCTCTCACCATCCCTGCCATGATTTGGTGCGGCGATGTAACGCGCGATTTTGCTAGTCTGCGCCATCATTTGGCAAATAACCTTATGAATGAACCATCACGCCACCATCGACCATGATCCCCTGCCCTGTGAGGAAGCGCGCATCATCCGTTGCGAGGAAAACCATGACATCGGCAATATCTTCGGGTTGGCCAATCCGGCCAAGCGCCGAGCGGCCTTCATAATAGGTCTTGGAATCAGGTCGTTCGACAAACATGGGCTTGGTCATGCCCGTTTCAATCGCGCCCGGCTGGACACAGTTAACAGTGATTCCGTGCGGGCCAAGTTCCATTGCAAGGGCGCGGGACAGACCGAGCACGGCATGTTTAGAACTGCTATAGGCAACCAGCCCGGCATCGCCATATCGCGAGAGGATGGAGCCGGTGTTGATCACCCGTCCGGCCCGCGATGCTTTGAGCATCGGGAGCAACGCACGGGTGAGTTCCATCACGGCCGTAACATTGACACCGAAGGCCTGATCCCACTGCGCCTGCGCCATGTCCTCAAACGCGCTGGCCGGACAGACGCCCGCGTTGTTGATCAGGATATCGCATCCGCCTAGCTTTGCCGATGCTTCAGCAGCGATCGACTGAGCTTCGCTCACATCGATCGCCAGATTGTGCGTCCCGCCAAGCCCCGCCGCTGCTAGGTCTACAGCGAGCACCTCACACCCCTCTTCAAGCAGTCGGGCAACGGCTGCCGCGCCAATGCCCGATGCGGCTCCGGTCACCACCGCCTTGCGGCCCCGCAGATCACGTCCCCTTGCGATTGTCATCAGGCAAACTCCCTTTGAAACTCGACCATGTCAAAATAGTCGCGCCAGTGCTGGATCTGGCCTGCCGCATTGACTTCAAAAATGCCCATTAACCGGATTGAGCGCCAGCGCCCCCCGACAAGGAATTTATCCGTCCGCTCCGTCATCACCACATTGCCGTTGGCCATGATGTGATGCGTGACAAAGTCGATGCCCTCCATCGGCGGGAATTGCGTCATCAGCGCTTGGCATCCGGCAATCCCGGTGACTGGCCCCATGGGGATGTTGTCCCAAATGATATCAGGCGCCATCATCGCATAAACCGCGTCCAGGTCATTGCGGTTCCAAGCCGCGATAAAGGCCTCAACAATGGCGAGCGCGGTCATGCCTTATCTCCGCATCAGGCCAGCTTGAGGACCATTTTGCCGTCATTGCTGCCACTGAACAGACGCAGAAAGGCAGGCAGGGCATTGTCGATGCCGTCATCGATATGTTCGTCAAACACAAGTTTGCCGTCGCGCAACCAGCCAGCCATCGCGGCGATGCCTTCTCCAAATTGCGGGATATAGTCGGCGACCAGCAGCCCTTGCATCGTCGCCCGCTTGACGATCAATTGCCAGACATTGCGCGCGCCGGTTTTTTCGCCGCTATTGTTATACTCGCTGATCAGGCCGCACAGGCCGATGCGCGCATACATAGCGAGATTGTTGAGTCCAGCGTCCAGAATGTCGCCGCCGACATTTTCAAAGATGATATTGACGCCTTGTGGGGCGGCAGCGGCGATTTCGGCACTGAGCTGATCAACGGACTTGCCGCGATAGTCGATGGCCGTATCAAAGCCATAACGGTCAGTCAGGCGCCGGCACTTCTCAGGCCCACCGGCAATGCCGATGACCTTCGACGCGCCCATCAGCCGTGCGATCTGCCCAACGAGTGACCCGACGGCGCCGGCCGCACCTGTGACCAGCACGACATCGCCCGCCTGCGGTTTACACACTTCGCGATAGCCGAAATAAGCCGTCATCCCGACGGCACCGAGAACCGAAAGGAAATTGGTTGGCGAGGGAACGATCGAGGGATCGATCGGCGCGGAAAAGCCGCCCGCCATGCTGATCGAATATTCCTCAATCGCGTTGAGACCGGACACCCATTGGCCAACCGGAAAATCAGGCGTTTTGCTGGCGACCACCTCGCCCACTGTCGAGGCGCGCACCGGATCACCCAGCGGGATCGGCGGCATATAGCTCGGCGCATCGTCCATCCAACCGCGCATCGCCGGATCCAGCGAGGCATAATGGTTGCGGATCAAGAATTGGCCGTCCGCAAGCTCGGGCAGCGCTTCGCTGATCAGTTCAAAATCCTCCGCGACCGGCATGCCGTTCGGGCGGCGCTGGAGAATGAATCGACGGTTGACGGACATGGGGGCACTCCTTTGAATGGCGTTAGTGGCGCGCGATGTTAACGGGTATCGCGCTTTGAAGGCTTTGGCCGGTAATCGGATCATAGTCATGTGTTTCACGCACCAGCCGGTTGGTCGACACACCCTGCGCGCGCACGCTGTCTGGGCCTGAGCCGACATCGCCATAAGCATGCGCAATTGATACGATACCCGGACGCACGGCAGACGAGGCTTCGGCGACACTGACAATTGTGCCGGCGGCAGACTCAATACGCACCAGATCCCCCTCGCTGATGCCCAGCCGGGCGAGATCATCAGGATGAAGGTGCGCCGGATTGGTCGTCCGTTTGGCCTTCAGTGCGGGCAGATGGCCGCCGGTCGAATTGAAGCGCGACCGCGTCCGTCGCGTAACCAGCAAAAACGAATAGCCCTCGCGGCTGGCAGCACGATCTGCTGACCGGAGAAGCATAGTCGGCATATCCCCGGCAGCGAGATTAAACCGCCCGGCGACCGAGGGATCTGGCGCCTCCACTTTGGGATGCATATCCGTATAGATGACAGCGGCACCGTCGATGCTGTCGTCGCGCACCTTGCTCGGCGCGATCAGACAGCCGGCCGTCATCAGATCAAGATAGCGCGCCTTGTCGGGCAACTGATCTGTCGGGCAAGGTCCGCCCGCCAGTGGCAGAGCGAAGCCCAGACGCTTGGCGAGACCCCAGAGCATTTCATATTCGTCCATAAGGCCGTCGGGCGCGTCGACCACTGCCTTGGTATAGCGGGCATAAGGCACCTCATACCACCATTCCGAAAGGTTGCTGATGTCATCGCGTTCAAGGCACATTTTCGGGGCGAGGACGTAGTGTGATCGCTTCGCGGTTTGCGCCATCATCACATCAATGCTGACAAGCAGTTCAAGCGAGTCGAGCGCGGCGGCAATCTTGTCCTGATCGGGAAATGCAACGATCGGATTGCCACCGATATTGATGAGCGCCCTGATTTGCCCCTCACCCGGTGTGAGGATTTCATCGGCGAGCACATTGCACGGCATTTCGGTACCCAGATGGGTCAAGCCGCGGAAGCGCGCTTTGGGAAAGCCTTCACCAAACAGCGCAACGGGGGCGCCAACCTGCGCCCGACGCGGGCTGACCGCTGTGAAGACGCGCGGGATCGACGAGAGTTCTCCCTCCTGACAGAAGCGCGCGCAAATGATGTTGAGCGCGCTGATCAGATAAGCGACCAACGTCCCTTCGCCTGACATTTCGGAACCCGTGCCCGCCGCTGCAATCCCGCGCTGTGCGCCGGCGAACATCCGTGCGGCCTTCACCAGCTGATCGGGTTCAACGCCAGATTTGCGTGCCGCGACATCGGGCGGGAAGGCAGCGACAGCTTCCTTAAGGTCTTCAAAGCCATCAACATGGGCCCCCACGAAATTCTGATCATAGAGCGCTTCGTTGATGATGACATTGAGCATACCGGCCAGCATCGCTGAATCGGTGCCCGGCAGAACGGGCAGATAGACATCGGCCAGACGTGCCACATCACTTTCACGCGGATCGGCGACGATCAGCTTGAGCCCGCGCGCCTTGGCGTCCCGCAGGCGCCGCGAGGGGGAAAAGGGCGGCAGCGATCCCGGCGGGGCATAATGCGAAACGATCGGATTGTTGCCGATCATGAAGCAGACATCGGCTGTATCGAAACTGTGCATCCCGGCTTCCCAATAGCCGTAGCGCATCGTGGTGTAGACCTTGGCCGGTTGATCCAGCGTGACGCTGGTATACATGTTGCGTGTGCCCAACCCCTGCGCAAAGGCGGTTGCGGTCGCCACACCGGCGCTGTTCTGAAAGGCATAAGACCCGGCGTTGATCGCAACAGCATGCGGGCCATGTTCATCGATGATCGCGCGCAGCCTGTCGGCGATCTCGTCGAGCGCGGCCTCGCTGCCAAGCGAAGTCCATGATCCATCGGCCAGCCGCTTCTGGCAGGATAGCAACCGTTCAGGTGCATAATGGGCCTCGACGAGTTGGCGCCCCTTGATGCAGGTATAGCCGCCGAACACCGGATCATCAGGATCTCCACGCACTGCCGTCACGCGGCCATCCTCGACATCGGCGAGCATCGCGCAATTGGCATGACAAAAACGGCAGAATGTCTTGTGCGTCGTGCGCGCCATCGGTCCAATCCTCTCTTTATGCCAAGCAACCTATGCCAATGATATGGATTTGCGACTGTCAAAATTGGCATGGCCTATGGTTTGGAACAGACTGCGGGTTGAACAGAAGCGATATGGCTGCAGCCCTTTGTTTGGACCTTAGCGAGGGGCTTAGGGACGATCTGGGAACCATCGGTTCAATTGTGCTGCCCGTGCAGTTGGGATAGGGACGGACAAACAACGGGTTGAAAAGCCAACTCGATTTCAGCGCTGCTTTGTTTTTTGCGGCACCTTGCCCACTTCTAGAAAGTAGCCCAGCACTCATGATTATTCCGTCCACCTTTGCCGCGACCCGCCGTGATGGCTTGGCCCGGCTTGCGGAGTTTCTGCCGCATGCCGGAAGTGCCTATGCCTCCGGCCGGAATATGGACCATGGGCCCGACCATCCCGGCGCCGTTTCCCGCCTGTCTCCTTATGTGCGGCACCGACTGGTCACCGAGCGCGACATTGTCGCCGGCGTCATGGCGCGCCATCACAGCGATGCGGCAGAGAAGTTTCTGCAAGAGGTGTTCTGGCGCACCTATTGGAAAGGCTGGCTGGAAATGCGGCCGGCCGTCTGGTCGCGCTTTGTTGAAGAACGGGACCGGCAGCGCGAGACCTTTGCAGACGCCGCTGCGATTGCCGCCGCCGAAAGCGGCGCGACCGGGATCGACGGATTTGATGATTGGGCCCGTGAACTGGTGGAGACAGGCTATCTCCACAACCATGCGCGGATGTGGTTCGCCTCGATCTGGATTTTCACGCTCCGCCTGCCCTGGGCGCTCGGCGCAGACTTTTTCCTGCGCCATCTGGTCGATGCCGATGCCGCCAGCAACACCTTGTCCTGGCGCTGGGTGGCCGGGTTGCAGACAGTGGGCAAAACCTATCTGGCAACGGCGGACAACATCACCCGGTTCACCAATGGCCGGTTCAAGCCCAAGGGGTTGGCCAAAGAGGCCATCGCGCTGACCGAACCGGCGGTTGAGGCTGCAGCGCCCCTGCCGGAGCTGTCGCCATATGATGCCGAGACACCGGCGCTCCTGCTCATCACCCATGAAGATCTGAACCCGGAGACGGTTTTCCCGACAAGTTGCGTCCTCAAGGCCGCCACCGTTCTGGCGGACCCGGATCTGCTATGGGGGGATGCCGCCCGGCGCTTTGCCAAAGCTGCGACCGCCGACACCGCATCCCGGGTGGCGTCGCAGTACAAATGTAAGGTAGATATTCTGGAGAAGCTGGATGTCGATGCGTTGGCCGCCGCTGCCCGGGCTGCCCGCGTAAAAACGATCGTGACAGCCACCGCTCCTGTCGGCCCCGTCGCGGATGCCTTGGCCCGCCTTGGCCCTGCGCTTGCCGAACAGGGTCTGCATCTGCGGCAAGTGCGGCGGGCTTGGGACAGCCAGTTCTGGCCTTTTGCCAACAAAGGCTATTTTGCCTTTAAAGAACGTCTGCCCGCCATATTGGCAAATGGCCGCCTACCCTAAGCCTCCTCTCGGCACATGCCCCAAATGTCAGATGCCGCACGTCACCCGCTTGGCCTAAAGGAGCTTTAAGAGGAGGACACACCCGCCTCTTGATCCGCCTAAAGAAGGAAGAACACACGTGTCGGACGCCCGCTACCGCAAGGTTCCTTCTGCGCGCCTTTCAAGGCTGGCCTCTTTTGGGCAGATGGCCGGGGGCATTGCGGGTGGGATGATCGCGGAAGGCGCGCGTCGTCTGTCCCAAGGGCAACGCCCGCAGCTGTCAGACATGCTGCTAACCCCGGCCAATGCGATGCGCGTGACCGATCAGCTGTCCCGCCTGCGCGGCGCGGCGATGAAATTGGGCCAGATGATCTCGCTGGATGCAGGCGACGTTCTGCCCGCCGAATTGACAGCGATCCTTTCTAAGTTGCGCGATTCCGCCCATTTCATGCCGCCTGCGCAATTGCAGCGCGTGCTCGATACAGAATGGGGCGCGGGCTGGCGCCGACGCTTCAAGCATTTTGAAGCGACACCGATTGCCGCCGCCTCCATTGGGCAGGTCCACAGAGCCACCATGCCCGACGGGCGCGTTCTGGCGATCAAGGTGCAATATCCGGGGATTGCGGCCAGCATCGACGCCGATGTCGACAATGTCGGCAGCCTGTTGCGCCTATCCAGCCTGCTGCCTGCCACGTTGGATATCGCCCCCTTGCTCAGCGAAGCCAAACGACAGCTGCACGAAGAGGCAGACTATCTGCGCGAAGCCGACCAGATGCGCCGCTACCAATCCTTGTTAGCGGACAACCCGGCCTTCATCCTGCCCGCCCCGGTCGACGAGCTCTCCGGCAAGAATGTGTTGGCGATGGACTTTATCAAAGGCCAGCCGATTGAGACGCTGGAGTCCGCCCCACAGGAGACGCGCGATGCCGTCATGTCGGCGCTCATCACCCTGACATTGAGGGAGCTGTTTGAATTCGGGTATATGCAGACCGATCCAAACTTCGCCAATTTCCGGTGGCAAGCCGAAAGCCAGCGGATCGTGCTGCTCGATTTTGGGGCCGCCCGCGCCGTGCCGCCCCATATTGTCGCGGCCTATCGGGAACTGATGGTGGCCGGATTGACCGAAGATCGCGCCGCCCTGCGCGCGGCGTTGCTCTCTATCGGCTTTGTCGCGCCGGCCACGCTCGAGCTGCATGGCCCCGCCATTGATGCAATGATCGACATCTTGATCGAACACCTTGGCAAGCCCGGCCTGTTCGATTTCGCTGACCGGTCCTTTGTCGACTGTGTCCGCCATCACGCCGAAACCATCGTGGCAGACAGGGCGGCATGGCACATCCCGCCCGCCGACACGTTGTTCGTCCAACGCAAGGTGAGTGGCACTGCCCTGTTGGCTGTCCGGATGCAGGCCCGGATGCCTTTGCGCGATGACGTCGCCCGCTTCTTCCCAGAAATCCAGCGCCTATAGGTGGCGGTAAATCGCGCGTTCGTGGCTGAACGCCTTGAAGCCGAAATATCCGTGATAGCTGCCGCTGCCGCTCTGGTTGACGCCGCCAAAGGGCAGGCGGTTTTCCAGATAGTGTGAGAAGACGCCGTTGATGGTCACCCCGCCCGATGAAGTATGGGCGAGCACCTTGTCCACGTTCGCCGCATCATTGCTGTACATGTAGAGCGCAAGCGGTTTGTCGCGGGCTTCGATATAACCAATCACCTGATCGAGCGTGTCATAGGTCATGACCGGGAGGACCGGCGCGAAGATTTCTTCCTGCAAAATCTTCATCTGCGGCGTCACATCGGTGAGCAATGTCGGGTGGATGGTGAGATCCGCCGCATCCATCTGCCCGCCGACCGCAACCGTTGCACCTTGCGCCACAGCATCATCGAACAGCGCTTTGACACGATTGAAGTTCGCCTCATTCACGATCTGGGCGATGCTTTCCTTCTTGATCTGGCCGTTCTCGTCATAAAGATTTTGCGCCACTGTCGCCTTAAAGCCTTCCACAAGACGCGTCTTTTGGTCTTCCTTGATGAAGACATAGTCGGGCGAAATGCAGGCTTGGCCGCCATTGAACTGCTTGGCCCCAGCAAGGTCGGCGGCGATCTTTTCAATGTCCGCCCCATTATCCACGATGACGGGAGACTTGCCGCCCAGTTCCAGCGTGACGCTGGCCAGATGCTTGGCGGCGGCCGCCATCACGATCTTGCCGACACGGGTGGAGCCGGTGAAGAAGATGTGACTGAACGGCAGGTCGAGCAGCGCGGTGGCAACACTCACATCGCCTTCAAACACCGCGACTTCATTCTCGTCGAACACCGAGCGGATGAGGGTCGCGGCAATGCGTGCGGTGGCCGGGCACAGATCCGTCAACTTCACCATGCAGCAATTGCCCGCGGCCACAGCTGCGGCGACCGGGCCAAGCGTCAGGCCGAGCGGGAAGTTCCATGGCCCGAGAATGAGGCAGACGCCGCGCGCTTCATAAACAATCTGCGCTGCATCCGCTGGGTTGCGGGTGGGCGTGACCTGTGTCGGCGTCATCCAGTCTTCCAGATTGTCGATATTGAGCTGGATGTTGCCGATGATGTTGAGCACTTCGGTGACGCGGATTTCGCCCTCGGGCTTGCGCGTGTCTTCCAGAATGGCAGCGACGATATCATCGGCATGCGCTTCCACCGCAGCCTTCAGCTTGGCGAGTTTCTCGCGCCGCTGGGCGACCGTCGACGCTTTGACCGCCCACTGATTCTCCTGCTGAAGCGCAAAGACACGGGCGATATCCTTGGCAATGTCAGAAGCGGTCTGCGTGGTGCTGGTCATAAAATCCCTGCCTGATAAAGGTTGATTGGTGCGCAGGCCGACGGGCCAGCGGGATGGGCAATCGAGTGCCGCAAGCCGCCCAGTAGGTCAATCGCGAGCGGACGACGCCCCGTGAAATCATGCCAGTTTGCCGCGCCCCGCTGCTGGCCGGTGCGGTTTTGATCTGCCGACTTGAGCCCCGCGCGCATCGCGCCTAAGGGGCGGTCGATGACCCGGGTCCGCCGCCACTCCAGACTTTGGCTCAGCTTTGCGCTGATGCTGCTGATGGTGCGCGCGCTTGTGCCTGCCGGCTGGATGCCAGCGCAACAGCGCGGCCAGTGGATTACCATCTGCTCCGGCGCCGGTGTGACGATGGCGTGGATCGGCGCTGATGGGAAAATCGACAAGAACCATGCCCCTGCAAAAGCGCAAAAGGCGGGCCATTGCGCCTTTGCCGGGCTGGGCATGCCTGTCGATCTGTCTTTGGCACCTCTCAACATCGCAGCACCTGTTTTTGTCGCGCTGCTGCTTCCAAAACTGACGTCGGCCATTACCGTCGGGCACGGCCTTGCCGCACCGCCGCCGCCCAAAACCGGACCACCTGCCCTGATCTGATGCCCCAACTGCGCCGTGCCGGACCCTGTCTGGCGCGCGCAAACTCTATTCAGATCAGGACTTACACATGACTTTCAACGTTTCTCTGCGCGCGTCTGCGTGCCTTTTTGCGCTTACCTTCACTCCGCCTGCCTTTGCTGAAGAGACCGACACGAGCTTTGCCGTCGGTGAAGAGATCATCGTCACAGCGAAGAACATGGCGGGCTCGTCTGCCAACGTTATCACCTCGGTCGACACGCTTGGCCCCGACGTCGCCCAGAATGCGAACGTCAACTATGCGTGGGAACTCATTGGCCGCCTCCCCGGCGTGCTTGTGACCAATTTCAACCAAGGGTCCACCAGCGGCAAATTCGCCTTTCGCGGCTTCAACGGGGAAGGCGAGATCAACGCCGTTAAGCTGCTGATTGATGGCGTGCCCTCCAACGTCGCGTCCGGCAACATGTTCTACATCGACCAAGTCTTCCCGCTCGACATTACGGGCGTAGAGGTTGTGCGCGGCACGTCCGACCCACGCTTCGGCCTGCACAACATTGCAGGCAATGCCAACATCCTCACGCGCATTGGTGGCACCTACGTGGATGCGAAGGCCTCCATCGGCAGCTATGCGACCTATGAGGGGCAGGTTTCGGCAGGCATTGAGACCGGCAAGTTCACGCAGAACTATCTCGTCGCCTATCGCCAGAGCAACGGCTATCGCGACCACAGCGATCTCGACCGGCTGAGCCTTGCGGGCAAATGGTTCTACAATTTCAGCGACGATGTGCGGCTGGGCGTCATCGCGCGTCATTATAAGTCGAACGCGCAGGAACCCGGTTACCTGACCTTTGCGGATTCGCGCGCCGACCGCCGGATGACCAATGCCTATAACGCGACCGATGGCGACACGCGCAAGCTGCAACAGCTGTCAGCGCACTTTGACGCGACCTTCAATGACCATCTCGACCTGATGGCCAAAGCCTATTTCAACCGCACCCGCGACGACCGGTTTGTGAAGTTCTCCGCAGGCGCAGCCCAGCAACGGCGCGTGACCAATGAGGACCATTGGGGGGCACTCGCGGCGGTCCATTATCACGCCACGCTTGGCGGGATGGACCTCATGCTGGAAGCGGGCGGCGATGTGCAGCGGCAGGACAATGAATCGCTCCGCTTCACTGCCGTCAATCGCGTGCCGACAGCGCAGACCCGCGACCAGAAAATGTTCCTGACCGTGGGCGGCGCCTATCTGCAAGCGATCCTGAAACCGGCAGACTGGATCACGCTGACGCCCGCTTACCGTATGGACTGGGTCGGGGGCGACTATACCAACCGCCTCAACAACACGACCGCGCGCGCCAACGACTATGGCACAATCAAGCAGCCCAAATTCTCGGTCGCGCTCACGCCTGTTGAAGGGATCACGGCCTATGGCAATTGGGGCAAGACCTTCCAGATCGGTACCGAGTCGGGCGCTTATTTGATCGCACCGCGTCGCATCGATCTGGCACCCTCGATCAACGAAGGCTGGGAAGCGGGCGTGAAGCTGAAGCGCTGGGGCATGGAAAGCCGCGTCGCCCTCTGGAAGCAAACGGCCACCGGAGAGATTAAGCGCAAGCTCAACGACCCGCTGGGCGATTTCGACAATCTGGGGGCGACGCGTCGCAAGGGCGTGGACGTTCAGTTGAGCGCACAGCCGGTCAATGGCCTGTCCTTTTGGGGCGCCGTCGCCTGGCAGAAAGCGATCATCACAACGCCGGACCCGGCAACGCCGCAGCTTGCCGGAAACGAAATCGACCACGTCCCGCACTGGCTGTTTTCGGGCGGGGTGGATTTCACCGCGATCCCCAAGCTGCGCCTGTCCGTCTGGGGCGGGGGGCAGTCCACCTATGAGCTGACCACGACAAACAATCGTGGCCGATGGGGCGATTATGCCACGCTCAACGCCGAAGCCGCGTACCGGGTGAACGAGACCGTGGAACTCTCCCTCTCCGCCAAGAACCTGACCAACGAAGCATATGAATATGTCTGGTGGGACGGCGCGCAGACGCTCCACAGCCCGGCGGATGGCACGAATGTGACCGCAGCCGTGCGGGTGCGGTTCTGATGGGGAGCATGAAGATGGAAACGAACCGTCGCGCCCTGTTGCAGGGCTTCACCGGGGCTGCACTTCTGGCCCCCTATCTCGCGCTCGAAAAGGCCATGGCCGCCGAAGCCAAGCCGACCGCCCAAGCGACCTCCATGCAAGATCATAGCATGGACGCCATGGCGCGTGTCTTCGGGCCGGGGCTTATGGGCAACGAACAAGTCGCCATGTTGCTCTACCCCCAATTTACAGCACTCGATCTGGTGGGGCCGCACTACTTCTTTGCCTGCATGTACGGGGCGAAGGTGCATCTCGTGACGACCGAGAAGGACTTATCCCCGGTTCTGTCGGATCTGGGTCTCGCTATCTCTCCAACCATCACCATGGCGGATGCACCCCAAGATCTCGACGTCCTGTTCATTCCCGGCGGCACTCAAGGGACACTGTCGGTCATGGGCCGCAAGGACACAATGGGCTGGGTGCAGGACCGGGCCTCGCGGGCAAAGCACGTGACCAGTGTCTGCACAGGATCCATGGTGCTGGCCAAGGCAGGCTTGCTGAAAGGCAAACGCGCCACATCCCATTGGGTCACGCGGGAGGCTCTGGCGGATTTCGGTGCCATTCCCGTCAACGAACGCGTCGTGAAGGATGGCAACATCCTGACCGGCGCGGGCGTCTCGTCTGGACTCGATTTCGCGTTGGCGCTCGTCGAGATGTTGCGGGGCAAGGCCTATGCACAAGGCCTCATGCTGCAGGCGGAATATCATCCCGAACCGCCCTTCCCCGGCGGGACCATAGCGTCCACCCCTGCCGATGTTGCCCAGATGATGGACGACATGTTCAAGCCGGTTGTCGCCCAGTTTAAGGCCATGGCGAAGGCATGAGCCAAAAGCGGTCCGTCGTGCGTCAGGTTCATCTCTGGATGGGCCTGACGCTTGGGAGCCTGTTCGCGCTTCTGGGGGTGACGGGGTCTGCTTTGGTCTTCTATCCGGAGATCGACGCCCTGCTGCATCCGGAACTGCGCGCGGAGGCCAGCGCTGCGCCGGACTGGGACCTGGCCTTGGCAACCGTCCGGAACGCCTATCCCGACAAGGCCGGGCCATGGCGGTTCGAGGCCACTGGAATGGGCGGCGCGATCCCGGCGCGCTATTACAACCCACCCGAGACGGCGGGCGAGGACTTTGCCCCGATGCTGGTTTGGCTGTCTCCCGACGGTGCCCAAGTGCTGCGCCGCGACTATTGGGGCGATACGGCGATGACCTTCCTTTATGATCTGCACTATCGGCTACTGATGGGGAAGACCGGCGCCGTGGTGCTCGGCATTGCAGGCTTGGCGCTGATCGTGCTGCTGATCACAGGGCTGATTGTCTGGTGGCCCAAAGGGCCTTTGGCCAAAGCACTGCGGTACAAGCGGGGCGCTCCGCCCCTGCGGCGCGGACGGGACCAGCATAAGCTTGCCGGGCTCAGCGGGCTGGTCCTGCTCCTGTTGCTGACCGGCACGGGCGTGATGCTGGAACTGCCGGACGAAAGTGATGCGGTGTTGTCGACCGTTGCCGGACCGCCGGACACGCTGCCTGCGCCGACATCGACGCGGTGGGAGGGACGGCAAGTCCCGATATCCGCCGCGATCAATGCCGCGCACATCGCCCTGCCAGAAGCGCGCCTCGCATGGATCGAAATACCCGGCCCCGGGGACGGCACTTTCCGCCTGCGGATGCAGCAGCCGGGTGACCCCAGCCGCCGCTTCCCGCACAGCTATGTCTGGGTGGACCAATATTCAGGCCGTGTTCTGGCCACCTATGACCGGGACAAGGCAGGTGCGCTGTCCACCCTCAACAGCTGGATCCACCCGCTGCATGACGGCTCCTTTGCGGGTCTCACGTCCCGCATCCTGACGTTCATCGCCGGGCTCCTGCTGCTGGTCCTCTTCTGGACGGGGATCGCCCAGTGGCGGCGCAAGCGCCTTAGTCGTCAAAGCCCAAGAAAGTGACGGCCTCATCCACAGACTTGCGGTTGGACACGACGGCGTTCGCAGGGAAGCTTTCATCCGGATAGCCCATGGCAACGCACTTCATGATCACCTGATCTTCCCGGATGCGTGCATGTTCGCGCACAACGGGGGACTGCATGATCCCTTGGCTGTTGATCACGCAGCCAAGGCCGCGCGACCAAGCGGCATTGACCAAGGCTGTGGTCACTGCACCGCAATCAAAAGGCGCATCATCGCTGCCGTGCAGGCTGCGGTCATAGGTGATGACGATGGAGACCGGCGCGTCAAACTGCCGGAAGCCGCGCAAGACCCAATCGGTCCGACCTTCCTTGTCCTCACGTTCAATGCCCATCGCACTGAAGAGCTGCTTGGCGACCTCAACCTGCCGTTCCCGGTGTTGGCCGGCAAAGGCCTCCCCAAGGCGGAATTCGCGCGAGTGGGGCACCCCGGCCAGATTACGCTCTGTATTGCCCTGCCGGATGCGGTCGAGCGGTTCGCCCGACAGCACGGTGAAGTTCCAGGGCTGGCAGTTCATGGACGAGGGCGAGCGCATCGCGATCTCGATGACTTCCCGGATCAGCGCCTTGGGAACGGGATCTTTCTTGAACCCGCGAATGCTTCGGCGCCCCAGCACCACATCATCATATTCCATGCAACGACCCCTGCCTGACCTGTTTTCTATTGGCAGGTTCCATCGGCCGGACAGGGGCATGAGGTCAATTGATAAAGGTGCCAGTCGAAGAGAATGACGGT
>CAJBSR010000464.1 GCA_903958285.1 uncultured Sphingomonadales bacterium | reverse complement strand
CTCGAAAGAAGGGATAGCTGCCGATTTGCGTGCCTTCATGCGTCCGCTCGACCATGGCCAACATCTCTGCGATCTCGCTTTCGGCCACCCAGCAGCCGACTGTTTCTGACAGGAGCGGCCGTCCGCCCTGCAGCGTTCCCGTGAGCGCATCGAGCATGCCAGCCGTAATATGCGGCACGCCCGCCATGATGAAGATGTTGCCATATCGGATGCCAGGCGCGCCGGACATGCGATTGGGGATGAGTTCCGCGCCATCAGGTACGCGGGCCATGCGCAGGCGCGCTTCTGTGATACCGCCGCGATTCTCATAATAGGCCGTCAGCATCGCGCTGGCTTCGGGATGATGGACCACACCGACGCCCAAGGCCTTGGCAATGGCGTCGACCGTGATGTCGTCATGGGTCGGCCCGATGCCGCCGGTTGTGAAGAGATAGTCATAGCGAGACCGGAGCGCGTTGACCGCGTCCACAATCTCATCTTCAATGTCGGGGATGACGCGGACTTCCCGCAGGCGGATGCCTTGCAGGTTAAGCCAGAGCGCGATCTGGGAAATATTCTTATCCTGCGTGCGGCCTGAGAGAATTTCGTCGCCGATAATCGCGATGCCTGCAGTCCAGATCCGGTCATTGTCCATGGGCAACGCTATAGCGTCCCCGTTCTGCCTGACCAGCCCCCGAAAGTGCAGTTCTGGGGGAGGCATTTGGTAACCCATTGTTCACCTTCTTTGTTGAGGTGGCATGTCAACGGATTGGTAACGTCTTTGCGAGATAAGGGCTGGCGACAAGAAGATCGGTTCAGATCCATGTCGTAGTGGAACAAAGTTGGAGACCAGAGATGATCAAGTTTGTACGTAAACTCGCCCGCAACACCAAGGGCGCCACGGCCATCGAATACGGCCTTATTGCTGCTCTCATCGCCGTTGCTGCGATGACTGCAATGTCGAACCTCGGTTCGACGCTGAACACGACCTTCTCGAAGGTCAACACGGAAATGGCTGGCTAATCCAGTTATCCGTAGACGAAAGTCTAAAAGCGACGGGCGGCTGGGAAACCAGCCGCCCGGTTCGTTTTGTCCGTAGCGCTCGTCCGGCAAGGAAAATGCCCGCCGGACGACTGTCCGACGGGCATTCCTTTTCCTCCCCAGGAAAATCCTTTGTTCAGCGCCCCATCGCACTGCCGAGGCGGTGATAGAGCCGAGAGAATTTGATCGACTCAGGCTTGTCCTTCACCACTTCGAGGTAATGGACGACCGCTTCGCGGAGCAGTTCGAAATCCTCGGTTGAAAGGACGGCGCGGGAACGTGCTGGTTCTGACATGATGTGTCTCCTTTCTTCTTTGCTCAACCAAACTGGTTCATGGTGTTGTGGACGCCGCCGGCCTTGAGCGCGGCATCGCCTGCAAAATATTCCTTATGGTCATCACCAATGTCGGAACCCGACATGTTCTGGTGCTTCACGCAGGCAATGCCTTCACGGATTTCCTTGCGCTGGACGCCCGCGACATAGCCGAGCATCCCGGCGTCGCCGAAATATTCCTTCGCCAGATTGTCCGTCGACAGCGCCGCCGTGTGATAGGTTGGCAGCGTGATCAGGTGGTGGAAAATGCCTGCCCGCTTCGCGCCATCCGCCTGGAAGGTGCGGATGCGCTTGTCGGCTGCGATGCCCAGCTCGGTTTCATCATATTTGGCGTTCATCAGGTCCGCCCGCTCATAAGCGGCCACGTCCAACCCTTCGGCGACCATGGCGTCATAGACCTGCTGGCGGAAATTGAGTGTCCAATTGAAGGAAGGCGAATTGTTATAGACGAGCTTCGCGTTGGGAACGACTTCCCGGATGCGGTCCATCATGCCCGCAATCTGTTCCACATGCGGCTTTTCTGTCTCAATCCAAAGCAGGTCGGCGCCATTTTGCAGTGACGTGATGCTGTCGAGGACGCAGCGGTCTTCCCCGGTTCCAGGGCGGAACTGGAACAAGTTGGAGGCCAAGCGCTTGGGACGCAGGAGTTTGCCGTTGCGGTTCAGGATGACATCGCCGTTCTTTGCGGTGGACGGGTCAATCTCTTCGCAATCGAGGAAGCTGTTATACTGGTCGCCAAGGTCACCGGGCGCGTGGCTGACAGCGATTTGCTTGGTGAGGCCGGCGCCGAGCGAATCGGTGCGGGTCACAATAATGCCGTCTTCAACGCCGAGTTCGAGGAAGGCATATCGGCAGGCACGAACTTTCGCGATGAAGTCTTCATGCGGCACCGTGACCTTGCCGTCCTGATGGCCGCACTGCTTTTCATCCGACACCTGATTTTCGATCTGCAGGGCGCAGGCTCCAGCTTCAATCATCTTCTTGGCGAGTAGATAGGTTGCCTCGGCATTCCCGAAGCCCGCGTCGATGTCGGCGATGATCGGCACGACGTGCGTCTGGAAATTGTCGATCTTTGACTGAGCTTCGGCTTCCTTTGCCGCGTCCCCCTTGGCACGGGCAGCATCGAGATCGCGGAACAACAGGTTGAGTTCACGCGAGTCGGCCTGACGCAGGAAGGTGTAAAGTTCTTCGATCAGGGCCGGAACGCTCGTCTTCTCATGCATGGATTGGTCGGGCAGGGGGCCGAAATCGGAACGGAGTGCCGCAACCATCCAGCCGGAGAGGTAGAGATATTTGCGCTTGGTCGTGCCGAAATGCTTCTTGATGGAAATCATCTTCTGCTGCGCGATGAAACCGTGCCAGCAGCCGAGTGACTGGGTGTAGTTGGCAGCGTCTGCATCATAGGCCGCCATGTCTTCGCGCATGATTTTTGCTGTGTAGCGGGCAATGTCGATGCCCGTGCGGAACTGGTTTTGAAGGCGCATCCGCGCAACCGATTCAGGGTTGATACCGTCCCATGTGCCGCCCTTGTTCGCTTTGAGCGCTTCGATGGATTGGATATGAGACTGATACGACATTTACAATTTCCTCGGCTTTGCTTGCCGACTCTGCTGCCGGCCTACTTCAGTGATGTCCGATAATTGCGTCCTTTGGCCTTCATGGGCGAGTAAATTATGTAAAGTTTGTTGTCCTGAAGTTGAGCTTATGGCCACAAAATTTGTAATGTTGTAAATAATCGACTAAGCAGCGCTGATGGCAGAAGAGAAACTTTTTGCAGGCCACGCCGTGCGCCGAATCCGGCGCGCGACCGGCCTTACCCAAGCGGCAATGGCAGAGGCCCTTCAGGTCTCGCCGTCCTATCTCAATTTGATTGAACGGAACCAGCGTCCGCTGACGGCCGCCATCATGCTGCGCCTGGCGGATCGGTATGACTTTGATCCCCGCTCTTTGACCGGGGCAGCCCCCGGTGGCGGTGCAGAGGCAATCCGCCGACGGCTGTCAGATCCGATGTTTAGCGACTTGGATATCGACCGCGCCACGATTGCCGATTGGATTGCGGGCGCCCCCGAAGCTGCCGAAGCCTTCGCCCGCGCCTTTGACCGAGCGGGTGCCGCAACCGGCCCGGCGCGCGATGCGGTGTCGGAAGTGCGCGCTGAGATTGAGCGCTGGCGGAATCATTTTGCAGATCTGGACGCGCAGGCAGAAGCTCTGGCAGATGAATTGCGGTTGGCATCCGGAGATACCTACGGGGCCATTGCTGACCGGCTTCGCATCAAGCACCAATTGTCGCTGCGTATCTTGCCGGTCGATATCATGCCTGACCGTCTCCGTCGGCTGGACCTCCATGCGCGGCAATTGCAGTTGTCGGAGCTTCTGGACCCCGCATCGCGGACCTTTGCGGCTGCTTTTCAGCTCGCCCAGTTGGAGGCCAAGACTGAAATCGATGCGCTTGTCGCTGGAGGAGAATTTACGGACCGCGCAGGGGAGCGCATGTTCCGCCGCCATTTGAACGGCTATTTCGCGGCGGCTGTCATGATGCCCTATGGACGGTTCCACCGCGCCTGTGAGGCAACGGGCTATGACATCCACATCCTGCAGCGACGCTTTGGCGCCGGGTTTGAACAAGTCGCCCACCGTCTGACGACCCTGCAGCGCGTTGGCGCGCGGGGGCTCCCCTTCTTCATGCTGCGGATTGATCGCGCGGGGCAAGCCTCCAAACGCTATGGTGGGGCAAGCGGTTCGCCGCTTGCCAGCGTAGACGGGCGATGCCCCTTGTGGAGCATTCATCACGCCTTTGACCATGCAGGGGATATTCATAAACAGGTCGTGGAACTGGAGGATGGGCAGCGCTGGTTCACGCTTGCGCGCACGGTGCGCCCGCAAGCCGGCACGGCAGGCGGCGTCGTTGCGGAATTTTCGGTTTGTTTGGGGGTTGAGGCGAGCCTCGCGGCACCGCTCGTCTATGCGCGCGGGATTGATCTGGAGACTGGCGCCGCGACGCCTGTTGGTTTGGGCTGTCGCCAATGCCTTCGCAACGAATGTCCGCAACGCAGCCAACCGCCTGCGGGCCGCGTGCTCACATTTAATGAGCGGGAACGGGGCTTGTCGCCCTTCTCCTTCGCGGCAGACTAGCCCTTGGCGCGCGCCTCAACGATTTTGCGGACGCTCTGACTTTCGCCACGCGGCAGGATCAGAATGTCGTTGCCCGCAGCGACGATGATCAGGTCTGTTACGCCAACCGTATGCACACGAATACCGTCTGATCGGATCAGGCAGCGGTCGGTATCGATAGCAAGAGGTTCGACACCAGCAGCGGCCTCACCAAGGTCATAAAGGGCATCCCAGCTGCCCACGTCCGACCATCCCATGGAAACCGGCGCAACAGCGACCTTCTCTGCGCGCTCCATCACGGCATAGTCGATCGAGTTGGAGGGGCAGGTGGCGAAGGCGGCTTCGTCTGGCCGAAGGAAGACCCCATCGCGCTCCGCCGCGGCCATTGCCGCTTGCGTTGCGGACAACATATCGGGTTCGAATTGTCCAAGTGCCTCCAGAAAATCGCCCGCGCGGAAAAGGAAGATGCCCCCGTTCCAGCTAAAGTCTCCAGCCGCCACCATTTCAGCGGCACGTGCAGCGTCAGGCTTTTCGATAAAGCGTACGACTTGCTCAACGCCGTCGGCGATGGGCTGCCCGCGCTGGATATATCCATAGCCTGTTTCAGGGGCGGTCGCTGCGATCCCGAAGGTGGCAAGCCAGCCGTCGGCGACGGGCACGGATGCCTTGGCGATGGCGTCATGGAAGGCTGCCACATCTTGGATCACCTGATCGCTGGGCATGACCAGTAGGAGGGTGTCCGGGTCGACCGCGAGGCTCGCCAGCGCAATGGCAGGCGCTGTGTTGCGGGCGCAGGGTTCAAGGACGATTCCCCCGGCTGCCATCCCGATTTCCGCCATCTGTCTCTCAACGATATCAGCATGCCGTCCATTGGCGACGATCAACGGCGGAGCGAAGCGCGTCTTGTCCTCAACACGGCGCAGCGTCTGCTGGAACATTGTCTCCGTTCCCGTAAGCGATAGAAATTGCTTGGGTTTTTCTGGCGTCGATAGAGGCCAAAGACGGGTTCCACCGCCCCCTGACAGAATTACCGGTACAATCTTTGTCACATGTCCCCCGTATCGCCTTGGTCGCTAGCGTATCAAACTTGAGCGAATCCGTCATTTGGCGGGCTTTTATTACGCTTTCTTTAAACATTCACTGTCAAATATTCCGACACAGCCGTGTGTCGGCAGTTTTGACACTGGAAAGAGTAGAGGTCCGCGCAAGTGGTCAGGTTGTTCAAGCATTATGTTCCCTATGCGGTGCTCTTTCTGGGCTTGCTGGATGTCTTGCTGCTTTTTGCAGCTGCCGATTTTGCCTGGACCATCCGGGCCCATCAAATCGGCATGGAGGTCGAGCCCATCGGTAACCGCTTGCTGCCGCTCGTCAGTTTTGCCGTAGCCCTTCAAACCGCGATGCTTGCTGTTGGAGTTTATTCGGCAGAAGCGCTGCAATCCCTGAAATTTGCTGCCGCGCGATTGCTGGTTGCGATTTCGCTTGGCGTGATCTTGCTGTCGGTCCTCTACTTCATGCTGCCGGGGACGACGCTTTGGCGGTCCAATTCGCTTTATGCGATGCTTCTGTCGTTTGGTATGCTGATGGCGATGCGCGTTGCATTACAGCGCCTATTTGGTGGCGAGGCATTCAAGCGTCGGGTTCTCATTCTGGGCGCGGGGCAGAGAGCTCTGCGCATCAGCAAGCTGGCTGAACGGGATGGTGCCGGTTTTGTCGTCGTCGGGCACGTCGAGATGTCAGAAGGCCAGAGCGTCATTCCCACTGCAATCGCGCGGTCGCACATCGACAATCTGGCGGATCATGTGGTTCGCCTGAGCGCAAGCGAAGTGGTGCTTGCCATTGAGGAGCGCCGCAACGCGATGCCGCTTTCGGACCTTATTCGGCTCCGGACGACGGGCGTCCATGTCAATGAGGTCTCTTCCTTTTTGGAGCGCGAAACGGGACGGATTGACCTGCGCAGCACCAATCCGTCCTGGCTGATCTTTTCCGACGGGTTTACCTCCGGTCGGCGCCTTTCGTCGGTGCTGAAGCGTGTCTTTGATATCGCGGCTTCGCTAGTGTTGCTGGTCGTGGCGCTGCCGCTGATCCTGTTTGGTGCGATCGCGGTAAAGCTGGACAGCAAAGGCCCTGCCTTTTTCCGGCAGACCCGCGTCGGTCTGTTTGGCGAGCACTTCCAGCTCGTAAAACTGCGTTCGATGCGCACCGATGCGGAGGCGGACGGCAAAGCGAAATGGGCGGAGAAGGATGATCCGCGCGTGACGCGTGTCGGCAAGTGGATCCGCCTTCTCCGGATTGATGAGTTGCCCCAGATCTGGAGTGTGCTGAAGGGCGATATGAGCTTTGTTGGGCCCCGTCCGGAGCGGCCGGAGTTCGTCGCTGATCTTGAAGAAAAGCTAATTTATTATTCCGAACGCCACATGGTGAAGCCTGGCATCACCGGCTGGGCGCAGATCAACTATCCCTATGGCGCCAGCCTGCAGGATGCGCGCGTCAAGCTGGAATATGATCTCTATTACGCGAAAAACTACACGCCGTTCCTCGATATCCTAATTCTGCTCCAGACACTGCGTGTGGTGCTGTGGCCGGAAGGCGCGCGTTGATGATCGCGTTCCTCTCTCAATGGGGACATGCAGCGGCGGCAGTGCTTTTTGCAGCGCTCGCACTTTGGTTTCTGCCGCGTGTCCGTAATGGCCAAGTCGCCCGGTCGATGGTGTCCGCTTGTGGCCTGACGGCCATCTGGGCGTTGGTTACTGCTGCAAACGGCCCGGAAACACCGTGGGCGATGGCCAGTGAAGTTGTCCGTAATATCGGCTGGCTGGCCTTGATGTATGCCTTTTGGCGGCGCGATGCGGCGAGCGCCGAAATGCGGACTGTGGTCGCGCTTTACGGCGCTTTGTTGCTGGTCGCTTTGTTGCAGATGGTGGCGACATTGGTTGGCCCCGCTCCCGATGCCCCGGATTCCAATCTTGGGACCTATTCTGACATTGTCCTCGGGATGCTGTTCTCGGTCGGCGGCCTTGTGCTGGTGCACAACCTTTACACGGCGGGCACATCTGACACGCGCATGGCGCTGCGCCTGCCGCTCACGGCAATTGCCGTCATCTGGGTCTATGATCTTAACCTTTACACCGTCTCCTATTTGTCGGGCGTCTGGTCCAGCGAACTGATTGGTTTGCGCGGCATCGCTGTTGCCATGGTCGCGCCTTTGGTGGCTCTTTCGGCCAATGTGACGAGTGGACTTCGGGTGCATCTCTCCCGCACCGCGACCTTCCAGACGCTCAGCCTCGGTGCGATTGGGGGCTATCTCGGGATCATGGTCATCG
>CAJBSR010000463.1 GCA_903958285.1 uncultured Sphingomonadales bacterium | reverse complement strand
TCGATTATTGAAGCAGCAGGCTTGCTGAAGTTCAATGTCCGGATCGGATGCCCAAAAGGCTATGAGCCCGATGCAGCCTTTGTGGAGCAGGCACGCGCGTCTGGGGCGCGGATCGATATCGTTCATGATGCGGCAGAGGCTGTGGCGGGCGCAGACGTCGTGATCACAGACACATGGGTTTCGATGGGGCAGGATCACGCGCACAACAAGATTGCGGCGATGTTCCCGTTCCAAGTCAACGACGCGTTGATGGGTAAAGCCAAGGCGGATGCAAAGTTTCTCCACTGCCTTCCCGCCCATCGCGGCGAAGAAGCGACAGATAGCGTGCTGGACGGCCCGCAGTCGGTGATCTGGGACGAAGCGGAGAACCGCATCCACGCCCAAAAGTCGATCCTGCTGTGGTCGTTCGGGCTTCTGGCATGAGCAATATCGACACTGTTCTTGGATTTACGATTCCGGGACGCAATGCGCGCGGACGTGTCGTGCGCTTGGGTCCGGTGCTCGAGAGCATTCTTGCTGCACATGGCTATCCTCCCGCCATCGAGCGCTTGCTCTCCGATGCTCTGGTTCTGACCGCTTTGTTGGGCACAACCCTGCATGAGGGGGATGGGCAGATGACGATGCAGGCCCAAACCAAGGGCGGCGCGGTCGATCTGCTGGTGTGTGATTATCGCAATGGCGAATTGCGGGGTTATGTGAAGCATGATCCGACGAAAATCCCAGATCTGCCGCACGAACCCGACATGCAGACGCTGTTCGGGGAAGGCTATCTTGCAGTCACGTTCGATCAGGCGGTGACAGGAGAGCGCTATCAGGGGATCGTTCCGATTGAGGGGAAATCTCTTTCGGATTCGATCGAGACCTATTTCGCCCAGTCCGAACAGATTCCCAGCCTTGTCCGTACGGCGCTATCAGGCGAGATTGCAGGCGGTTTGATCGTGCAGCATTTGCCGGAAGGTGAAGTTGGACGCGAACGGTTGCACGTTCGGACGGATCACCCGGAATGGGAGCATGTTCTGGCGCTCGCCCACACTATTACGTCTGAAGAGCTGACGGATGTGGACCTGCCTTTTGAAGACATTGTCTGGCGGCTGTTCAATGAAGAGCCTGAAATCCGCATCCTCCCGTCAACGCCACTGACCAAGGGCTGCCGGTGCGATGGCGAGCATGTCCGTTCGGTGATCATGCAGTTTCCTGAAGATCAGCGGGCAGAGATGGCGGACGCCGCTGGTCTGGTTAACGTTGATTGCGCCTTCTGCTCAAAGATATTTGCTGTCAGCATCTAGGCAACTTGAGCGCGTTCTTTGCTTGAGCTTGGCCTCACTCTTGTAGTATTTTTCCAATACAGCGTCATATTTGTGGCGCAATCCTCGTCCAGAGACATGTTTTTAGGCAGGGGGCACGGAATTGAAGGCGAAGTACGTATTCGCAGTTCTTTTCACTGCGGGAGCATTTGTCGGCTCGGCACCTAATGTCGGGGTCGCGGCGCCCAGTTCGCCGTCTGTGCCGATTAAGGCGCTGTCGACCGTCCAGCCCGGCCTTTGGGACATCCGTTCCCGCGATAATCCCGACGCCAACCGCAGTTTTTGCATGTCGGACGCCAAAATTCTGTTCCAACTGCGCCACCCGAATAATGTTTGCACACGCTACGTTATTTCGGATGACCAGCGGGAGGCGACCGTCCAATATTCCTGCGCTTCGAGCGGTAACGGGCGGACGACCGTTCGCGTTGAAACACCGCGTCTGGTTCAAATTGATACGCAGGGGATTGCGGATCAGTCGCCCTTTGCCTTTTCCGCAGAAGCCAGGCGCTTGGGGGATTGTGCCGCCAGTTCGCCCGGTGTGGCATCGCGGAAGGGTCCTAAGCCGCGGTTAGGGATACGTTAACCTTGATCAGGTAAACCGGTTTTCGAAGTTCTCATGGTGAACTTCCTCTCCCTAATGTGAAGTGAAACTCACAGGGCCACCCTCGGGTGGCCCTCTTCTTTTGCGCCGATGGAGCAGGCTTGCGCTTGAAAGACGGGACGCGTCGGCCTAGCTGCGCGGGATGACGTTTCCCAAGGCACCTGAAGGCGGCGCGCTGGTCGCGCTGATATCTGGCGGACTCGATTCGCTTGTCGTCGCGGCGATGGCGAAGGCCGCCGGTTGGCGTCTGTTCGCATTGACGATTGATTATAATCAGCGCCACCGGATTGAGCTTCAGGCGGCTGCACGCGTTGCAGAAGCCTTGGGCGCCGAACGACATGTTGTGCTGCCGCTCGATTTGACGCAGTTCGGTGGCTCGGCGCTGACAGACGGCGGCATCTCCGTGCCAAAGGGCGGCGTGGAGCCGGGCATTCCCATCACCTATGTGCCCGCGCGCAATACGATCTTCCTCTCTCTTTGCCTCGGTTGGGCGGAAGCGGTCGGCGCGCGCGACATTGCGATTGGAGTCAATGCGCTCGATTATTCTGGCTATCCGGATTGTCGGGCTGAATTCATTGAAGCCTTTGAGACTATGGCCAATTTGGCGACCAAGGCTGGCGTCGAAGGCGATCCGTTCCGCGTCCACACGCCGCTGGTGCACATGTCGAAGGCCGATATTGTGACGGCGGGAACGTACCTTGGCATCAACCTTGGAATGAGCTGGTCCTGTTACGATCCGACCGACGATCAGCGGCATTGCGGCCATTGTGACAGCTGCCGTCTGCGCCAAAAGGGCTTTGAGGATGCAGGCATTGCTGACCCAACCGACTACGCGGCGCGCCCGTGACCTATTCGGTCAAAGAGATTTTCCTGACATTGCAGGGGGAGGGCGCGCAAGCGGGCCGTAGAGCTGTGTTCCTGCGCTTTTCCGGCTGCAATTTGTGGTCCGGGCGGGAACAGGACCGGGCAACCGCGATCTGCCAGTTCTGTGACACCGACTTTGTCGGTACCGACGGAGAGGGAGGTGGCAAGTTTGCAACGCCAGAGGCGCTTGCGGAGGCTGTGGCGGCCTCTTGGGGCTTAGGTGTCAGCGGCACGCCCTATGTTGTTATCACCGGCGGGGAGCCGATGCTCCAGTTGGACGAAGTGTTGATCGATGTGTTGCACACGCATGGCTTCGAGGTCGGCGTGGAAAGCAATGGCACGCTTCCGGCAACGCCCGGCATTGATTGGCTGTGCATCAGCCCCAAGGCGGGCAGTGACGTAGTTCAGCGCAGCGGCAATGAGCTGAAGTTGGTCTGGCCACAACCGGGGAGCGACTGGGCGTCGATGGAGGATTGGGCCTTTGACCATCTCCTCATCCAACCAATGGACAGCGTTATGCGCGACGAAAATCTGAAAGCCGCGATCGACTTTGTGATGGATCATCCGCGCTGGCGCCTGTCGCTCCAGACACACAAGGCACTTGGGCTCCCGTAATTCAGCCGCGAGGCTTGCCCGAAAGGCTTGCATTGTAGGCAATCCCGAGGTAAGCGCGCCGCCTCAATCCCGCATGGGAGGCACATAAACCGGTGCGGAGCGATGCTCCGTTCTCGCCTCTCAGTGGACCAACCGGAAGGATATATCCCTATGGCAGCTCCTACTGTCACTATGCACCAATTGCTTGAAGCAGGTGCACATTTTGGCCACCAGACACACCGCTGGAACCCGAAGATGAAGCCTTACATCTTTGGTGATCGCAACGGCGTGCACATTCTAGATCTCTCGCAGTCCGTTCCGCTGTTCGCGCGCGCCCTCGACTTCGTGTCGCAGACGGCAGCTCGTGGCGGTAAGGTTCTGTTCGTCGGCACCAAGCGCCAGGCGCAGGGTCCGATTGCTGATGCAGCCCGCGCTTCGGGTCAGCACTTCGTGAACCACCGCTGGCTCGGCGGCATGCTGACCAACTGGAAGACCATTTCCGGTTCGATCAAGCGCCTCAAGACCATGGAAGAAACGCTTTCGGGTGACACTTCTGGTTTCACCAAGAAGGAAGTTCTTCAGATGACGCGTGAGCGCGACAAGCTGGAACTTTCGCTCGGCGGTATCCGCGACATGGGCGGTGTTCCCGACGTCATGTTCGTGATCGATGCCAACAAGGAAGAGCTGGCGATCAAGGAAGCCAACGTTCTTGGTATTCCTGTTGTTGCCATTCTCGATTCGAACGTGTCGCCTGATGGCATCGCTTTCCCGGTTCCGGGCAATGACGACGCCAGCCGCGCGATCTGCCTCTATTGCGATGCCATCGCAACGGCAGCGACTCGTGGTGGTCAGCAGGGCGCTGCGTCGCGTGGCGTTGATCTTGGTGCGATGGATGAGCCGCCGGCTGAAGCCGTTCTCGCCGACGCCTGATCTGTTTTGTCATTCCCGTGAAAGCGGGAATCCGTAACGCGCCCACTGTGGCGCCTGAAGGGCCCCCGCTACGGCGGGGGTGACGCCATCTAAAACCGAAGGGATAAAAGACATGGCAGAAATTACTGCTTCGATGGTCAAGGACCTGCGCGACAAATCCGGCGCAGGCATGATGGACTGCAAAAAGGCGCTTTCAGAAGCCAATGGCGACATGGAAGCTGCTGTTGACTGGCTGCGTGCCAAGGGTCTTGCAACCGCCTCCAAGAAGTCGAGCCGCACGGCGGCCGAAGGTCTGGTTGGCGTTGCTGTCAACGGCACGGTTGGTGCGGCAGTTGAAGTGAACTCTGAAACTGATTTCGTCGCTAAGAACGATCAGTTCCAGGAATTCGTCCGCAACGTCACCGAAATCGCGCTTGCAAACGGCGATGATGTCGAAGCACTTGCCGGTGCGGCTTACCCAGCCGGCGGTACTGTCGCTGAAAAGCTGACGAGCAACATCGCAACGATTGGTGAAAACCAGACGCTGCGCCGCGCTAAGGTGCTCAAGGTCGAACAGGGCGCTATCGTTGCCTATGTGCACAATGCTGTGTCGAACGGCCTTGGCAAGATCGGCGTTCTCGTGGCGCTCGAAAGTGCGGCACCTGCTGATAAGCTCGAAGCTCTCGGTAAGCAGCTCGCCATGCATGTGGCAGCAGCTTTCCCGCTCGCGCTCGACGAAAGCGGCATTCCTGCCGATGTGATCGATCGTGAACGTAAGATCGCCCAGGAAAAGGCAGCCGAAAGTGGCAAGCCTGCCGAAGTGATCGCCAAGATGGTCGATGGTGGCGTTGCTAAGTTCGTCAAGGAAAACGCACTGCTCAACCAGCTGTTCGTGATGGACGGCAAGACCAAGATTTCGGACGTTGTTGCCGCTGCTGGCAAGGACGCCGGTGCGCCGATCACGCTGACGGACTATGTCCGCTTCCAGCTCGGCGAAGGCATTGAGAAGGTTGAAAGCGACTTCGCAGCAGAAGTGGCTGCGGCTGCGGGCCTTTAAGCCCGACGCTTGGCAAGGGCGCGCACCCGCATTAGGGTGCGCGCCACGCTTTTAGTCCGCTTGATTTTAGAAAGATTCTTCCGCCCATGACGCGTCCCGGCTTCAAACGCATTCTCCTGAAGCTGGCCGGTGAAGTGTTGATGGGGGATCAGGGTTTCGGCATCCAGCCAGAGACCGTTGCCCGCATGGCGCAGGAAGTGAAGGCGGCCAAGGACGCCGGATTTGAAATCTGCCTCGTCATTGGCGGCGGCAACATTTTCCGCGGTATGGCAGGCGCTGCCAAGGGTATGGACCGCGCGCAGGCCGACTATATGGGCATGCTGGCGACGATCATGA
>CAJBSR010000462.1 GCA_903958285.1 uncultured Sphingomonadales bacterium | reverse complement strand
GAAGATCCGTCCTGTGGAAAGGAAGTCAGCCGAATCGTTGACGCGTCGGATAAGGATGTGGACCGCGCTGTTGCCGCAGCTCGTGCTGCTTTTGACGATGGCCGCTGGTCCAACCTTCCCCCGATGGTTCGCGATCGCACGATGCACCGACTGGCCGATCTTCTGGAAGCCCATGCGGACGAGTTTGCTGAACTGGAAGCGATCGACAATGGCAAGCCAAAGGGCATGGCCGGTGCTGTCGACATTCCCGGTGCGATTAGCCAGATCCGTTTCATGGCAGGCTGGGCCTCGAAGGTTGGTGGCGAAACGACCGCTCCCTACACTATGCCCGCAGGTACCGTGTTCAGCTACACGGTCAAGGAGCCAGTTGGCGTTTGTGCGCAGATCGTTCCCTGGAACTTCCCGCTGTTGATGGCGTGCCTCAAGATTGCGCCAGCTCTTGCTGCGGGTTGCACCATTGTGCTGAAGCCGGCCGAGCAGACGTCGCTCACCGCGCTGCGTCTGGCTGATCTCGTTGCTGAAGCTGGCTTCCCGGCTGGTGTGCTCAACATCATCACCGGCAACGGTCACACCGCTGGCGACCGCATGGTGAAGCATCCCGATGTCGATAAGGTCGCCTTCACCGGATCGACCGAAATCGGCAAGCTCATCAACAAGAACGCCACCGATACGATGAAGCGCGTCACGCTCGAACTGGGCGGCAAGTCGCCCGTCGTTGTGATGCCAGACGTTGATGTCGCCGCGACCGCACCGGGCGTTGCAGGCGCCATCTTCTTTAACGCAGGTCAGGTCTGCGTCGCCGGTTCGCGCCTCTATGCGCACCGTTCGGTGTTCGACAAGGTCGTCGAAGGCATGGCGGAAACGGCGTCCTTCTGGGCACCGCGCGCCTCGCTGGATCCGGAGGCGCACATGGGTGCGATCATCAGCAAGGAACAGCACGATAAGGTCATGGGCTATATCGAAGCTGGCAAGCGCGATGGCGCGTCGGTCGCTATGGGCGGCGATGCACCCTCCGGTAACGGCTATTTCGTCAACCCGACCATCCTCGTCGATGTGAACCCGCAGATGAGCGTTGTGCGTGAAGAAATCTTCGGCCCTGTTGTCGTCGCCCAGCGCTTCGATGATCTTGATGAAGTCGCCAAGTCTGCCAACGACACGGCCTTTGGTCTGGGTGCAGGCATCTGGACCAAGGATGTGGCCACGATGCACAAGCTGGCGGCCAAGATTAAGTCCGGCACAGTCTGGGGCAATTGCCACGCGATGATCGACACCGCGCTGCCCTTTGGCGGCTACAAGGAATCGGGCATTGGCCGCGAACAAGGTAAGGCTGGTATCGACGCCTATCTTGAAACCAAGACGGTTATCATTCAGCTTTAAGCCTAATAGGCCCCTTCCGCTAGCGGGAGGGGCCATTTTCTATCGGATTCATAAATGCCTATCGACCTGTCTAAGATCAAAGCCATTGACGTTCACGTCCATGCAGAGGTGTCCTGTCATGATCCTGAAGATCCGGTCATGGGCAAGTTTTTCGACGCCGCGAGCGCCTATTTCAAGGCACCACGCGAGCGTCCGAAAATGCCGGAAATCATTGAAATCTATCGCGAACAGCAGATCGCCTTCTGCATGTTCACGGTAGACTGCGAAAGCGGCATCGGCGCCAAGCGCGTAAGCAATTACGAGATTGCCGAGATCGCCAACAAGAATGACGACATCTGCATTCCCTTCGCCTCAATCGATCCGCACAAGGGTAAGATGGGCGCCCGTGAAGCGCGCGATCTAATCGAAAATCACGGGGTGAAGGGCTTTAAGTTCCACCACATCATGCAGAATGTGGAACCCGCGGCACAGGTTGGCTATCCGATTTACGAAGTCATCAACGAGTATAAGCTGCCAGCCATCTTCCACACAGGCCATTCCGGCATGGGGACGGGCATGCGCGGCGGTGGCG
>CAJBSR010000461.1 GCA_903958285.1 uncultured Sphingomonadales bacterium | reverse complement strand
GATCTTCGGGAAGATCGCAATGACCGCGAGCAGAAAGACCATCGCCAGCGCGAACGGAGCGGCGCCGCGGAATATCTCGCCCAAGGTGATGCGAGGGTCGTCCAGCGTGCCCTTGATCACGAAGACCGACAGCCCGAACGGCGGTGTCAGCAGGCCGACTTCCACGGCAAGCACGGTCATGATGCCGAACCAGATCAGATCCACGTTGAAGGGCGCCAGCAGGGGCAGGAACATCGGCACCATGATCAGCATGATCGACACACCATCCAGGATGGTGCCCAGAAGCAGCACGATCACCGTGTAGATCAACATCAAACCGAAGGCGCCCAGATTGGCCGCCGTCACGGCATCACTGAGCACACCGGCCAGCCCCGACAGCGCAATCAGTCGCGTGTAGATGTTGGCGGCGATGATTACGAAAAGAATCACCACCGTCACCTGGCCCGTCTCCACCAGGACCTTCCACACGCCCGCCCAGGTGAGCCTGCGGCGCAGGGCCGCGATGACAAAGGCGCCCAGGGCGCCGATGGCACCGGATTCCGTGGCGGTGAACCACCCTGCGTAAATGCCACCGATCACGCCGGCCGCCAGCAAGACCAGGGGCGTCAGGAGCACCAGCGCATCCCAGATCGACCCGGCCGCTTCGGGCTCCTGCGCCACGACACCCTGCTCGTACACCATGCCCGGGCGAAACACCGCGAACGCCACGATCATCACAATGAAGACAAAAGCCAGTGCCAGGCCCGGGATGATGCCGGCCAGGAACAGATCGCCGATGGACTGCTGCGACAGCAATCCGTAGACGATCAACAGCAGGCTCGGGGGAATCAGCATGCCCAGGACCGAACTGCCCGCGACCACCCCCACCGCGAAGCGGGGGCGATAGCCCAGGCGAATCATCTCGGGCACCGCCACCTTGGTGAACACGGCGGCGGACGCAATCGACACGCCCGTCACCGCCGCAAAAATCGCATTGGCGCCCACCGTTGCAATGCCCAGGCCACCGCGAATGCGCCCCAGCAAGATGTTGGCGGAGACGAAGGCATCACGCCCCAGGTCCGCCACACTGACCAACAACCCCATCAAAACAAAAAGCGGGATGACGCCAAAGTCATAACTGGCCACCGCATCATTGGCGGCCATCCCGAGCAGAGACAGGGCCTGATCCAGATTGCCCTTGATCGCCCAGATGCCCACCAGCGAGACAAGGCAAAAAGCGACGGGGACATGCAGCCCGCCGTACACCAGGACCAAGATCGCAGCCAGTGAAAGGAGCGCGATTTGAAAGCTGGTCATGCCTGGCCGTCGCTTGTGGAAGGTGCCCCTGCAGGGCCCGAAGCCTGGCGCAGGTGGTCGATCGCCATGAGTGCGTACTGCACGATGCACCCGACACACCCAATCAGGATGATCAGGCGAACCGGCCACTGCGGATAGGTGATGTAGCCCTCAACGCCCACGTAATCGTTGGTGACCCAGGCCTTGACGAACATGGGGCGGCTCGCCACGAACAAGGCGCAGAACAGGGCAATGCCCAGGACCGAATAAAAGGCCATCAAGGAATGCCCGACGCGCGGCAGCTTGCGGCTGATGAAGTCACTGAGCGACTCCACGCGGGTGATCCGGCCGGACCGCAGCGCCTGCGGCAAAGAGAGAAAGACGATGGCCACGATGGAGATCGACACCAGCTCCGGCACGCCCGGCAAGGGGCGTGTGAAAGCCGTTCGCCCCACCACATCGACCGTGATCACCAGCATGAGGATGAAGATCCATGCTGTACCCAGCGAACTGAGTATTTGAAGGGTCCGGGCAAAGACCCGGGCCAGCAAGCCGGTCGAAGCGGTGGGCAACGTCATGCGTGGCTTTAGTTACGTTCCCAGTCACGCACCAGTTGAACGTTGTTCTCGCGCATTTTTTTCATGTAGGCGGTCAGGACCGCCTGGGCGGGAACGGAACGCTTGGCGTTGGTGTCGACCCAGTTCTTGGCGATATTGGGCATGGTCATCGCCCACTTGCGGCGCTCGTCTGCCGGCAGACGGGAGAACTTGGCGCCCTCGTCGGCCATCTTCT
>CAJBSR010000460.1 GCA_903958285.1 uncultured Sphingomonadales bacterium | reverse complement strand
GTCGGTCATCGGGCATGGGTTCACGCGCCAAAATGCCATGGTCGACAAGGCGGCCGAGGCGGTTGGCGAGGATATTGCGCGCAATGCCCAGTGTGGACTGGAACTCCTCAAAATGGTGCAGGCCGTTAAAGGCCGCCCGCAGAATGAGAAATGACCAGCGCTCGCCCATCGACTCCAGCGCCGCCGGCAGTCCGCAATCCAAACACAGGTCTTCTTTCAGTTCACCCATTTGATTTTCCGACCTCGCATCCCATCTTGTAGCGGCAGGCTACCCCAAATTTGCCGCAACGCAAAATAATTTAAGTTTCGAGTTGCAACTTGCAATCTAATTGAGTAGGTAGTGATTCGCAACTTAAAAAACGAAAGGACCTCCCCTTATGCGTACTCTCATCGCGCTTGCAGCCCTCGCCACCTCCGCCACGCTGTTTGCAGGTTCTGCGACCGAAGCCTTCGCCAGCACCCCCGGCTATCGCCTCGTCCCCGCAACCGCCTTTAGCGCCGCCAACACTGTCGTCGCCCGTGACGTCCTCTGGAAGTGCGCTGGCGAAGCCTGCGTTGCCACCAAGGCAACCAGCCGTCCGGAAATCGTCTGCGCTTCGGCCGCGCGCGAAATCGGCAAGATTTCGGCCTTCTCGGCCAACGGCAAGGAATTTTCGGCAGAACAGCTCGCCAAGTGCAACCAAAAGGCGCGCTAAGCCGCACCAGCACAGACACAATAGACCCCGCCCGACGACACTCCCTCCATCTCCCGTCGGGCAATTGAAAGGCAGCCGCGCAGGTCCCCCCGCACGGCTGCCTCTTTGTTTCTGGCTTGGGGCTGCCGGTGCATCATTGGCGCTGCGTGTCATGACCACGTCATGCCCTGCTGGCAGAGAGCGAGTCGCGACCCGGGAGTGTCGAATTCGAAAAGAGTGTCGGCACCCCAAATAACTCGGCGTCCCGTGCTGCCCCGCCCGGGGCGCCCATCTCGCTTCTAGAAGCCTTCGCCGCGCAACACAGGCGCGGTTTGCGCGTCAAAGGCGGCAAACCGATCTCTCACCCCGTCCGGTATCGGCTTTGGGCTATGCGTTTCCAGATCAACATTGACCTGAACCTCGGTCACCCGTGCGCGCAGATCCTCTCCACTGGTTCCGGCGCCATGAAGTTCCATCAGGATCGTCATTGACGTCGTCCCAAACCGCTCAATCCGGCACCAGATATCAATGAGTTCATCGGCCACGATGGGCTTGCGATAGGTGACATCGGCATGGGCCACGTGGAAATCCATCGGTCCCGCTCCGCCTTCACCGCGGAAATCGACAGCGCGCCAATATTCGGTCAGGCCGACGTCCCCATAATCCAGATAGCGCGCGTTGAAGACGACCTTTTGCGGGTCCACCTCAGACCAGCGCACACGAAAGCGATAGCAAAAGGCAAAGCCGGGGACGCCCATGGGATTTAGTCCGCTTTGCCGGCAGGGGCATTCACGCCCATGGATTGCAGATATTTGCGGATGTTGCGCGCGGCCTGACGCAGGCGTTGTTCATTTTCGACCATCGCGATGCGGACATAGCCTTCGCCATCCTCACCATAGCCAACGCCCGCTGCGACCGCGACCTTGGCTTCGGTCAGCAATTGTTTGGAGAACTCAAGGCTCCCCATGTCTTTGAGCGCAGGCGGCAGCGGTGCCCAAGCGAACATAGAGGCTTTGGGGCTGGGGATTTCCCACCCGGCACGGCCGAACGATTCAACCATCACGTCGCGGCGCTTTTGATAAAGCTCGCGGTTGGCGGCAACGATATCCTGCGGGCCGTTGAGCGCGGCGCAGGCGGCGGCCTGAATGGGCGTGAACGCCCCATAGTCGAGATAGGACTTCACGCGCTTCAACGCGGCGATCAGCTGCTTGTTGCCGACCGCAAAGCCGACACGCCAACCGGCCATCGAGAAGGTTTTGGACATGGACGTAAATTCGATGGCCACATCCTTGGCGCCGGGCACTTCGAGGATGGAGCGCGTCGGGTTGCCGTCAAAATAGAGTTCCGAATAGGCAAGGTCCGAAATGATCCAGACCTTGTTCTCCTTCGCCCAAGCGACGAGCCGTTCGTAGAAGGCAAGGTCTACCGTCTCTGCCGTCGGGTTGGACGGATAGTTCACGATCAGCACCGAAGGCCGCGGCACCGAATAGCGCATCGCTCGGTCCAGCGATTCCCAATAACGTTCATCCGGCGTGGTCGGGACAGAGCGGATCGTGGCGCCCGCAATGATGAAACCGAAGGTGTGAATCGGATAGCTCGGGTTTGGTGCTAGCACGACATCGCCGGGTGCGGTGATCGCGGTCGCAAGGCTCGACAGGCCTTCTTTCGACCCCATCGTCATGACGACTTCGGTTTCAGGATCCGCATCGACACCGAAGCGGCGGGCATAATAATTGGCCTGTGCACGGCGGATGCCGGGGATGCCGGACGAGGCCGAATAGCCGTGTGCATCGGGCTTCATCGCGACTTCGCAAAGCTTTTCAATCACATGTGCCGGCGGCGGCAAATCCGGGTTGCCCATGCCGAGGTCGATAATGTCCTGCCCGTCCGCACGGGCCGCGGCACGCATCGCATTGACTTCAGCAATGACGTAGGGCGGCAGGCGCTTCATGCGGTAGAATTCTTCGGACATTGGCTTCTTTCGGTTGACGGATTTCGGCGCTATGCCATCCAAAGGGCGCTGCCGCAACTAAGGCCCGACGGGGTGAATCGATGACGTTTGAACCGCCAAAGCCTGAACTCCCGGTCGATGCGCAAGCCGCCTACCACCAGATGATGGACATGCTGGGCCAGATGCTCGCCCCCATCGCGCAGGTTATGGAGGCGCAGGCGCCCCCAAAAGACCGGCGTTTTCAGGGTGCGGAATGGGATCATCCCCTCTTCGCGCTGGTGCGGCAGGGCTATGCCACCATGTCCGATCACATGATGTCGCTTGTCGATGCGGTGCCCGTGAGCGACGATCATGAACGCGCCAAGCTGCGCTTTGCGATGCGGACCGTCGTCGATGCGATGAGCCCGGCCAATTCGCCTTTCACCAACCCTGTGGCGCTGCAAAAGGCCGTGGAGACGAATGGTGCTAGCCTTGTGACCGGCATGCAGCACATGATGGCCGACCTGCAAAGCGGGCAGCTGACGCATACCGACCCGCAAGCCTTCAAGCTGGGTGAGAATATCGCGACGACACCGGGCAAGGTCGTTTATCAGACGCCGCTCTTTCAGCTGATCCAGTACACGCCGGCCACCGCCACGGTGCTAGCGACCCCGCTCCTCATCTTCCCGCCCTGGATCAACCGTTTCTACATCCTCGATCTGACGCCACAGAAAAGCTTCATCAAATGGTGCGTCGATCAGGGGATCACGGTGTTTGTGGTGTCGTGGAAGTCGGCGGATGCCTCGATGGCGGACACGACATGGGACGATTACATCGCCGCGCAGATGGAGGCGATCGACACCGTGCGCGATCTTCTTGGCGTCGAGGCGGTCCACACCATCGGCTATTGCGTGGCAGGCACGACGCTCGCCGCCACGCTCGCCGTGCTGGCGGCCAGGGGGCAGGCGGATAAGGTCAAGTCGGCCACCTTTTTCACCGCGCAAGTGGACTTCGCGAAGGCAGGCGATCTTCTCAACTTCGTCGATGAAGCGCAGATCAAGCTGGTCGAAGGCATGGCGACCGATGGCTATCTCGACGGGCGCTTTCTTGCGGCGACCTTCAACCTGCTGCGCGGCAATGACCTGATCTGGAGCACCGTCACCAAAAACTATCTGATGGGGGAACCCTATCCCGCGTTCGATCTGCTCCACTGGAATGGCGACGTCACCAACCTGCCCGCCAAATGGCATAAGAGCTATTTGTGCGATCTTTATCGCGACAATCTGCTGTCAAAGCCCGGCGCGCTGTCTGCGCTCGGCGTGCCGATTGATCTGACCAAGGTGAAGACCCCCAGCTTCATTCAGGCCGGCCGCGAAGACCATATCGCGCCTGCCGAAAGTGTCTGGGAAATGCGCAACTGCTTCACCGGGCCGATGACGTTCCTGTTGGCCGGCTCCGGCCATATCGCTGGGGTGGTCAACCCGCCCTCGGCCCAGAAATACCAATATTGGACGAATGACGCGGATGTCGCGACGCTTGCCGATTTCGTGGCGGGCGCGACCGAGACCAAGGGCAGCTGGTGGCCATACTGGTTCGGTTGGCTGACGGATCAGGCGCCGGGCACGGTGAAGGCCGATGGCGCGCGCCTGCCGGGTGAGGGGAAGCTGGCGGCGATCGAGGATGCGCCGGGGAGCTATGTGAAGGCGCGGTAGATACACCAAATTCTAACTCAAAAATCCCTGTTTTTTTAAATTAGAGGATGATTCTATTTTCAAAATTTTATTCTTACATTGTTTCCACGCAATTTTTGAAAATAGAGTCATAAAAAATCTTAGGATCCATCGTTCTTCCGAATTGATAAACCTGATCTATTGCTAATGAAGATGATTTTCTCACGTTCTTTGGTAAATCTTTATATCTCTCAAGTGCAATTTTCGCAGCGTCTCGTTTTGATATCATTGCAATTTTAAGTTGCATGGCAGTTTGGTACATGTCTGCTCTAACATGACAGACCTCCATTTTGATATCCTGTGAAAAGGCTGCACTTGGTATCACATATGCAAGCGCTAAAAATACGAAGCCCACACAACGGACATCAGTAAGCTTCTTAAAAAGTGCCGAGAGCAATATTCCAGATGACATTCTTGGCGACCTATAAGAGATTAAGCCTCTCTCATGATGTAGTTTATGTCTAACTACAACCCTTTTCGAATCTTGAAGCTGAGCGACTGCCGAACGATCCACCCCGTGCGCACCGTCCGCTGTCGGAACAGCGTCGCGGCCCCACGCCGTTGAGCTTCGGGCTCCCCCACACCTTCACACTTTGGGGCAAGGCTGACAGCAGCAAGGTGCTGTTCCTCAACGCCCAGCTTGCTCGACCCTCGCCATCGACAAGCTCAGCCCAAACGGAATAGGGCTAGGCAGCTTGAATACATTCACCTTCCCACCCGCGTCGCCCCGTGCTTGACACGGGGCTTGGCTAAACCTCGTCGGATATTGGCGCTTGGCTTGGCGGTTACCGCGCCTCGCACGGGTCTAGTCATCCTGCTAAACGGGGCGGGCCAAGAAAAGCCTAGCCCCGTGTCGAGCACGGGGAGACGGGGTGTGGTTTAGGCCTTTGCCCTTCACCCGACCGCCTGCCGCACCATCCAGGCGGCGCG
>CAJBSR010000459.1 GCA_903958285.1 uncultured Sphingomonadales bacterium | reverse complement strand
AGCCGGGGATCGACATCCGTCCCATCAAGCAGATTAACGGCGACGCGGAATTCAACGAAACTTTCTTCACCGATGCGAAGTGTCCGGCAGATAGCCTGATCGGCGCGGTCGGCGAAGGCTGGAAGATTGCGATGGGCCTGCTCGCCTTTGAACGCGGCGTATCCACGCTGGGTCAGCAAATGGGCTTTCGCAATGAACTGGACGGCGTCATCGAGGCCGCCAAGGCGAACGGTGCTGCGAACAATCCGCTCATCCGTCAGCGTCTCGCCAAGGCGGAGATTGGCTTGCAACTGATGCGTTACGGGGCGCTGCGGATGCTGTCGAACACCGACCATTCCAAGATTGATGGCGCAGCACTGACCTACAAGATACAGTGGGCGACGTGGCGCCGGTCGCTTGGGGAACTGGCGATGGACGTGCTTGGCCAAGGTGCAGAGATCGCGGACGCAGAAGCCTATGAATGGTCGATGCTCCCGAACCTGTTCCTCTATTCGCGTGCTGATACGATTTATGGCGGCACCAACCAGATCCAGCGCAACCTGATTGCGGAGCGTGGTCTCGGCATGCCGCGTGAACCGCGGGGAGATGTATGATGGTGCCGAGCTATCCTGAACCCCGCAATTTGCTGAAAGGCAAGACCGTCGTCGTTACAGCGGCGGCCGGGACGGGGATTGGTTTTTCAGCCGCAAAGCGCGCGACGGAAGAGGGTGCAACCGTCCTCATCAGCGACTTTCATGAACGTCGCCTCGGTGAGGCGGCGGATCGGATCGCGGATGAAGTGGGGACGCGCCCTGCGACCTTTGTCTGTGATGTGACGCAGCAAGACCATGTTGATGGCCTACGCGATGCGGCGCTGGCGGCGCTTGGCCATGTCGATGTTCTCATCAACAATGCCGGGCTCGGCGGCGAGGTTGATGTCGTGGACATGACGGATGACCAGTGGAGCCGCGTGCTGGACGTCACGCTCAACAGTGTGTTCCGCATGACGCGCAGCTTCCTGCCTTCTATGTATGAACGCAAAACCGGTGTCATTGTGAACAACGCCTCAGTGCTCGGCTGGCGCGCGCAAAAGGGTCAGGCGCACTACGCCGCGGCCAAAGCTGGCGTCATGGCCTTTACCCGCTGTTCGGCGGTAGAAGCTGCAGAGCATGGCGTGCGCATCAACGCGGTCGCGCCGTCCATTGCGATGCATGCCTTTCTCGCCAAGGTGACAACGGACGAACTGCTCGAAAAGCTCTCGGCCCAAGAGGCGTTCGGGCGTCCCGCCGAAGTGTGGGAGGTGGCCAACGTCATGATGTTCCTCGCTTCGGATCTATCGTCTTACATGACCGGCGAAATCGTCTCGGTCTCGAGCCAAAGGGCTTAGGGATGCCTTTAGAGTCTCTCTCCGTTTGTGCTGAGCCTGTCGAAGCACTGCCCTTTTGCCTGGTTACTGCAACGAAAAGGAAGGACGGCCCTTCGACAAGCTCAGGGCGAGCGGATGGAAGGAAACCGGAATGACGAAAGTTTATGCAACGCCAACCGATCTGATCGGTCAAGAGAGCACACAACTCGGTCCGACGGACTGGCTGCTGATCGATCAGGACCGCGTGAACGGCTTTGCCGATGTGACGGGCGATCATCAGTGGATTCACGTCGATGTTGAGCGGGCGAAGGACGGGCCGTTTGGCAGCACCATCGCGCACGGTTATCTCACGATGAGCCTCGTCAACTTCTTTCTGCCGCAGCTGATCGAAGTGCAGGGCTTTACCCATGCCGTGAATGTCGGCTCGGACCGATTGCGTTTCCTCGCCCCGGTCAAGGTCGGGTCGCGTATCCGCGGCGTCGGCGAGATTGTGACCGTCGAGGAGATTAAAGGCGCGATCCAGTCGGTCGTCCGCGTCACCGTCGAAATTGAAGGCAGCGACAAGCCTGCCTGCGTTGTCGACACCATCAGCCGCTATTTTCCATAAAGGAGCTTACCATGGCGACACCTGAACAGATGACCGCAGCCGTCCACGGATATGTGGACGGTTTTGACAAAGGCGACCCTGAAGCCGTTGTGGCCCTGTTTGCAGAGGATGCGACCGTCGAGGACCCGGTCGGCACCCCGCTCAAGGTTGGTCACGCTGCGATCCGCGAATTCTACACCGCGTCGATGGCGACAGGGGCCAAGCTGCGGCTGGACGGCCCGATCCGCCTCGCGACCGACTATGCAGCCTTCGCCTTTCAGGTGCAGTTGACGATGAACGGCCAGGACCTGACGGTGGATGTCATCGATACATTCAAATTCAATGCGGATGGTAAGGTGACGGAAATGCGCGCCTTTTTCGGTCCGTCCAACATGTCTGGTTTTTAAAGGGGATTATGATGCGCGAAGCAGCAATCGTCGCGACAGCGCGGACGGGCATTGGCAAGGCCTACCGCGGTGCCTTTAACGACACCGAAGCCCCAGTTCTGTCGAGCCATGTCGTCAATGCGGTGCTGGATCGGTCGGGGATTGATCCGGCGCGCGTGGATGACGTCTATCTGGGTGTCGGCAACCACTGGAACACGCAGAGCTACAATCTGGGTCGTCTGACGGTGCACGCATCGAAGCTGCCGAACAGCGTCGGTGGTTTCACGCTCGATCGCAAATGCTCGTCGGGCCTCAATGCGATTGCTTTGGCAGCCCGCGGCGTCATTGCGGACGAGATTGATGTTGCAGTCGCCGGTGGCATGGAGACGATCTCCATGACGCTCAACAAGTTTGCTCCCGGATGGCGCAACCGCTCACAAGCGGTCATCGATGCAGACCCTTATGCCTATATGGCGATGATCGAGACGGCAGAAGTCGTCGCTGAACGCTATGGCGTGACGCGTGAGGCGCAGGATGCCTTTGCCGCCTTGAGCCAGCAGCGTGCAGGCGCCGCACAAGCGGCCGGTCGTTTCAATGATGAGATTGTGCCGATCACGGTCGAAAAGTCCCTTAAGGACAAGGAAGGCAATGAGACGGGTCGGGAAACCGTAACCGTCACCGCCGATGAAGGCGTGCGGGGCGACACCACCGCAGAAGGCCTGTCGCTGCTTCGGCCCGTGTTCAAAGACGGCATGGTCATCAAGGAAGGCAAGCACATCACTGCCGGGAATGCCTCGCAGCTGTCGGACGGTGCGTCGGCCCAGCTTGTGATGGATCTGGCGACAGCGCAGAAGGAAGGGCTTCCTGTTCTTGGCGTCTATCGCGGCTTTCAGGTTGCCGGATGCGATCCTGATGAGATGGGCATCGGCCCGGTCTTCGCCATTCCTAAGCTGTTGCAGCGGGCGGGCCTGAAGATCGACGATATCGGTCTGTTCGAAATCAACGAGGCCTTTTCCAGCCAGGCGATCTACTGCCAGCAGAAGCTCGGCATCGATCCCGACAAGCTGAATGTGAACGGTGGCGGCATCGCGCTTGGCCATCCGTTCGGGATGACGGGCAGCCGTCTGGTCGGCCATGCGCTCATCGAGGGCAAGCGTCGCGGCGTGAAGTATGTTGTCATTTCCATGTGCGTTGCAGGCGGCATGGGCGCCGCTGGGCTGTTCGAAGTCGCCTGATGACCCTGACGGAGCTTCCTCCCACCATTCCCCACGCCGCCGCGCGAGCCGCTCAGCTTTGGGGGGATGCACCGGCTTTGCTGGAACATGGCGAAGTCTGGAGCTTCAACCAGCTTTGGGCGAAGTGCAGGGAAGCTACGTCGGCGCTTCTGGCGCGCGGGGTTGGAGAGGGAGACCGGATCGCGATTTGGGCTCCCAATAGCCGCGAATGGGTTGTCGCGGCGGTCGCGGCCATGACATGCGGTGCGGCGATTGTCCCTCTCAACACGCGGCTGAAGGGCCGAGAAGCCGGGGATATATTGCGGCGCACCCATGCGCGGATGATGTTCACCGTGCGTGGTTTTCTGGGTATCGACTACCCCGCGCTTCTGTCTGCTGAAGACCTGCCGGACCTTGCCGAGACCGTCTTGCTCGACTCCGATTTCGGTAGTTTTCTCGCAAGCGGGAAGGGCGCTGAGGATGCAACTATCGACGCAGCACTCGCACGCCTGACGGCAGATCATCTCTCCGACATCCTGTTCACCAGCGGGACCACGGGCGTGCCCAAGGGCGTGATGATGACCTATGGGCGCGTCATCCCCCAATGTGGCGTCTGGATCGGCAATACCGGCCTGTCAGCGGGCGAGCGCTATCTGATCGTCAACCCGTTCTTCCATAGCTTCGGCTTCAAGGTGGGCTGGGTGGCCTGTCTCATCAGCGGCGCCGTGATCGTGCCTATGCCGCAATTTGATGTTGCATCCACGCGTGACAGCATTGTGCGGGACCGGATCAATTTCCTCCCCGGACCACCGACGATTTTCCAGATGCTGCTCGCCGAAAAGGAGCGCGAGGACTTTGACTGTTCGTCGCTGCGCGGCGGCACCACAGGTGCGGCAACCGTGCCGCCTGTCCTCGTGGAGCGCATCCGGACAGAATTGGGCATGAAGGATATCATCACTGCCTATGGGATGACGGAGTGCGTCAACATCACCAGTTGCCGCCCAGGGGACCCTGTGGACGTAATCGCCACAACCTGCGGTGCGGCCATCCCCGGCAATGAGGTGATCATCGCAGGCGAGGATGGGCAGGAAGTGCCGCGCGGCGAAACGGGTGAAATCTGGGTGCGGGGGCAGGGCGTCATGCTCGGCTATCTCGATGACCCCGCAGCGACGGCAGAGGCGATTGACGCAAATGGCTGGCTACATACGGGCGACGTCGGGACGATGGACGCCAATGGCTATGTCCGCATCACAGACCGGCTGAAGGACATGTACATTTCAGGCGGGTTCAACGTGTATCCGGCAGAGGTGGAAAAGCTGCTGTCCAACCACCCTGCGGTGGGCATGGTTGCTGTCGTGGGCATCGCCGATGAGCGCATGGGGGAAGTCGGCAAGGCTTATGTCGTCCTGCGTCCCGGTACGGCCGCAACGGAAGCGGAAATGGCGGCTTGGTCAAAAGAGAATATGGCCAATTACAAGGTGCCTCGCAGCTTTGTCTTTGTTGACGATGTCCCGCGCAATGCGTCGGGCAAGGTGCTTAAAACGGAATTGCGCTAGCGGCTCAGAGAAACTGATGCGCAATCACTAAAAGTAAGCCGTTTGGACGATTTACATGCGGTCTTTGAGCGTCGCATGATCGCCCGAGCGAATTAGAAAAAAAGGGATTGGGAGAGCGCATGTCGAAGGAACTTCGTTACGTCATCATCGGGGCTGGCATGGCTGGCCTTTTGGCGGGCATCAAGCTGCTCGAGCGCGGTGAAAAGAACTTCACGATCCTGGAAAAGGCATCCAGCCTCGGCGGCACCTGGCGCGAAAACCGCTATCCCGGCCTAACCTGTGACGTGCCGGCCCACGCCTATACCTACAGCTTTGCGCCCTATGCCGAATGGAAATCCTATTACGCCAACGGGCCAGACATCCGTGACTATTTTGAAAAGGTCGCAGCGGACTTCGGCGTCAATCCCTACATCCGGTACAATGCCGAAGTCACCAGCTGTGATTTCGACGAAGCCACGGCGACATGGACCGTCGGCGTGTCGGGCACCGAAGAGATCGAGGCCGACATTGTCATCTGCGCCTCTGGCGTCCTGCATCACCCGAAGATGCCTGATATTCCCGGCCTCGACAGCTTTGCAGGCAAGGCCTTCCACTCGGCGCGGTGGGATGACAGTGCCCAGTTGGATGGCACGCGCGTCGGCATTGTCGGCTGTGGATCGACAGGCGCGCAAATTCTGACGGCGCTGACTGGTCGTT
>CAJBSR010000458.1 GCA_903958285.1 uncultured Sphingomonadales bacterium | reverse complement strand
CCCTGTGCCTATTATCTGCCATTGGCAACTCCAGAAAGCCTTTCCACCGTTGCTCCATTTGGGCTCTGCTGTACGTTCCACGCGTTTGTTGCGCTTGTAGCCATTCAAAGTACGATCGTTGATCCCCTCGTTCGAGTAACCGAAGTACTTGCCCTCGCATCTGGATCGAAAACAGAGCCAAGAAGCCGATGGCGACGCCGATCTGAACGGCGATATCCGGCCAAAGCGACATGCCGGTCGTGGCCCACATGAGCGGCGCGCACGCAGCGATAGTTATGACGAGCCAATTCGGAATGGTGCGCGTGCGCACATCGCCAAATGCCGCAAAAGCCAGCATGAGGGCGAGGGCCGCATATAGCGCCATGACAAGAGTAAGTCCGTTCATGGCACCTTCCTATAATCACGACGCATTATCAAAGCGTAACTAAGTAAACGAATGCGGTAATACCTTGTCCCAAAGGGCAGGGTTGACCGGTTCATGCCGCATCGCCACTGCACGCGGATGGCTTATGACGTCGCCATTATCGGAGCTGGAATTGCCGGAGCGAGCCTTGCCGCCGCGCTGTCTGCGCACATGTCCGTCATTGTACTGGAAGCGGAAGATCAGCCCGGATATCACACGACAGGACGCTCTGCTGCTTTCTGGAGCGTGACCTACGGTGGGCCGGTCGTTCAGCCTTTGTCCTCGGCGTCGGGGCCGTTTCTGGCGCACCCGCCCAAGTCATTTTCTGAAACTGGCTTCCTGTTGCGTCGTGGCGCACTTATGATCGGGCGGGCGCAGGATGAGGCTCAGATTGCTGACTTTCTCTCTGCGTTTGAGGGTTCAGGCGTGGCCCTAGAGCGGTTGGCGGCAGACGCTATGCAGGCCCATATGCCCGGCGCGCGCGCAGCGTGGGACCGGGCGATCTGGGAGCCAAGCACGACGGACATCGATGTTGCACGGCTCCATGCGGCCTATTTGCGGCAGGCCCGGCAGTCCGGCGCGGTCCTTGCGACGAACCAACGGGTGCAAGCCATTGCCCGCAGTCCGCGGGGCTGGAGTTTGTCTTGTTCCAGCGAAGAGATTTTGGCCAACCGGGTCATTAATGCCGCCGGCGCTTGGGCGGATGACATCGCACGGCTTGCGGATGTCGCGCCTGTCGGTGTGACGCCTTATCGACGGACGATGGTGCAGTTAGAGGTCGCGGCGGACGTGCCTGCAGACCTGCCGCTTGTCGTCGACATCAATGAGCAATTCTATTTCAAACCTGACGGGCAAAACCGCATATGGTTGAGCCCGCATGACGAAACACCCTCTGTCCCCTGTGATGCTGCACCCGAAGAGATAGATGTCGCCTTGGCCATTGCGCGTTTTGAAGATGTGATGGACTGGCCGGTCGTCCGTGTTGAGCGGACATGGGCGGGTTTGCGGAATTTCGCGCCGGACCGGCTGCCGGTTTTTGGCGCAGACCCGCAAGCCGGAGGCTTTTTCTGGTGCGCAGGGCAGGGTGGTTTCGGCATCCAGACAGCGCCTGCCATTGCCGACCTACTGGCGGCCGAAATTCTCGGACAACAACCCGGCGCTGAATATGGCCGCATCAACCCCGCCGCCTTCGCGCCGGGCCGGGAAAGCCTAAGATCGTAGCTTTAGGCTTCGACGATTTCGGCTGAGCCGGAATTCTGGACGTTATCAATGCATTTCAGGCAGGCGGCCTTGGAACTATAGCCCTCACTTGCTGTGGCGAGGATGTTCCCATTCTGGTGGCGCAGGCGCCAGCGGAACTCCCCCTTGGCATCCTTGTAGACTTCGAACGTCATCATCGCTCTCCCCATCCTGATGGTGGTGGAGCGATTATGCGCCGCTTTTTGACGCATTCAAGGCGGCGTCGCTGGCCAGCTTGTCCGCGCGTTCATTATCTGGGTCGCCATTATGGCCTTTAACCCAGCGCCAATCGATGGCGTGCGGCGCACAGGCTTCGACAAGCTCTTGCCATAGCTCAGCATTTTTGACCGGCTTCTTGTCGGCGGTGCGCCAGCCATTCTTGCGCCAGCCGTGAATCCATTTTGTGATTCCGTCGCGCACATAGACGCTGTCGGTTTCCAAAATGACCTGACAGGGGCGCTTTAACGCCTGAAGTCCGCGAATCGCTGCCGTCAATTCCATCCTGTTGTTGGTGGTCAGCGGCTCTCCACCCGACAAATCCCGTTCGCTGCCATTGGCGGCGCGCAGGACGACACCCCAGCCTCCGGGGCCGGGATTGCCTTTGCAGGCGCCGTCTGTCGACATCTTGATACGGGGCAGGTCGGTCACTGGGCGGCGTAATGTTCAAGCCGGGTCAGGAAGGCCATCGGGTCCTTGCGCGTCACAAGCGCGTCTGCCGGCGTGTTCAGCCAATCCCATGCGCGGGTCAGCAGGAAGCGCAGGCAGGCCCCGCGTGCGAGGATAGAAAAAGCTGCGCGTTCAGCCTCGGTCCGCCCGAAGCTCTCATCATATCCACGGACAAGGGCCTCGCCCACGTCCGCCAAATAGGCGTTGTCCGCGTCAAAGCTCCACGACACATGCGTCACAGCCAGATCCCAAGCGCGGATTTCGGTGCAGGCGAAATAGAAGTCGATGACCGCGCAGACTGTGTCTCCGGCCATCAGGACATTGTCCGGGAAGAGGTCCGCATGAATCACGCTTTTGTCGAGACCGGCAGGCCAGTTGGCACTTAGGAAGGCGCATTCCTCGGCCACCCGCTGTTTTAGGCCCGGCTGGATTTTGTCCAGATCATCCCCGCATCGCGCCGCCAGCTCAAGCCAACCGTCCAGTCCAAGCGTATTGGGACGGTTGAGCGTGAAGTCCTTCAGTGCTGCATGCAACTGTCCGAGAGCCCGCCCGGTCGACAGTGCTTGCGCCTGTGTCGGGTGCGAGACGCTCAGGCCGGGCATGAAGTCCATCATCGCCATCGATTTGCCGTTGTGGCTGATCGTGGCGGCACCTTCCGCCGTCTTCAGGGACGCAGGAATGGGGCAGCCCTTGGCCACGAGGTGGTCGATCATCGCCATGAAGAACGGCAAGTCCGCTGTATCAACCCGTTTTTCATAGACGGTGAAAATGAAGCGGCCCTTGGTCGTTTCGACCAGATAGTTACTGTTCTCAACGCCTTCAGCGATGCCCTTGGCGGAAATCAGTTTGCCTGCATCAAATTGCAGGACGAGTTCGGCCATCTCCTCAGCCGGGATCTGTGTGTAGACGGCCATGGCGATTAATCCGCCAGTTCGCGCGGCAGCTTGAAGACCATGTTTTCGGTCGCGGTGGTGACTTCTTCTTCGACGACGTTGAAGCGCTCTTTGAGCGCTGTCACGATTTCGCGCACGAGAATTTCAGGGGCAGAGGCGCCTGCGGTTAACCCGACACGGGTCGCATCACCCAGCCAGTCAAAATCGATCTCATGCGCACGCTGAACGAGCAAGGCAGGCACGCCCATGCGCTCGCCGACTTCGGCAAGGCGCATCGAATTAGAAGAATTAGGCGCCCCGATCACGATCAGGCGCTCAACAGATTGGCAAATCGCCTTCACGGCGTCCTGACGGTTGGACGTGGCATAGCAGATGTCGTCGCCCCGGGGGCCGGTAATGTCGGGGAAACGCGCCTTGAGCGCGCCGATCACGGCCGCTGTATCGTCGACCGAAAGGGTGGTCTGCGTTAAAAAGCCGAGCGTGGTGCCATCTAGGTCTGGCAGCTTCGCAACATCGTCAACGGTTTCGACCAAGGTCATGTTTCCGTCGGGAACTTGCCCGAAAGTTCCGATGACTTCGGGATGCCCCGCATGGCCGATGAACAGGATGTGCTTGCCCTGATCAACAAGGCGTTCGACCTGACGGTGAACCTTGGAGACGAGCGGGCAGGTCGCATCCAGCCATTCAAGGCCGCGGGCGTCGGCGGTGGCCGGGACGACCTTTGGCACGCCATGCGCGGAAAAGATGACGGGAACACCGTCTGGAACTTCGTCCAATTCCTCCACAAAGACAGCGCCTTTGGCCTTCAGGCTTTCGACGACATACTTATTGTGGACGATCTCATGCCGGACATAAACGGGCGCACCATACTTCTCGATCGACTTTTCGACGATCACAATGGCGCGGTCGACACCGGCGCAAAAGCCGCGCGGGGCGGCGATCATAAGGGTCAGGGTGGGCTTCGTATCGCTCATCTTATCGCAGCCCCTACGCGATTGCTTGCAGGCGGGAAAGCGGGTTCCTATACGGGCGGTCCTAATTCTTCGGGGATACCGCCTGTGACCTTCCGTAAATCGTTGTTGCTCTCCGGCCTTGCCGCCGTTTCCCTCGCTGGTTGCGCCAAGGATGGTGACTTCGATTCGAGCGGCGGCATCGCCGTGACGCGTTCTTCCTGCCCGGCCGTGGCCGTGCCCGTTTACACAGGTGATCTGACGCTGTTTGATCCGGCAACCAGCCGTGACGCCAGCGCCATCGACGTGGTCGCAACGCTCACCAGCGTCCGCTCGACCTGTGCGGAACAGGGCGACGATATTGTTACCAACGCGACATTTGACGTCGTTGCCATCCGCCGCGACAGCGCAGGCGCGCGTCAGGTGGAACTGCCTTACTTCGTGTCCGTGGTGCAGGGTGGCCGCGCTGTGGTGTCCAAGCGCGTCAACCGTGTCACGATCAACTTCGCCGACGGTCAGACCCGTGCCTCCGGCAAGGGAACAGCGGCAGGCTTCATCAACCGGGCGGCAGCGACCCTGCCACCCGAGATTCAGGAACGTCTGACTCGTAAGCGCAAGGCAGGCGACATGGACGCAGCGGTTGATCCGCTCTCCGTCCCCGAAGTTCGCGCGGCGGTGCAGCGGGCAAGCTTTGAGATGCTGATCGGCTTCCAGATGACCGACGCCCAGTTGCAGTATAACGCAACCCGCTAATGCAGGTCTCCATCCGGGCTCTGCTTTCGGGACGGGTCCGACCCTTTGCGCGGGGCCAAGACAGCGCAATTTCCAAAGCACCTCTCTCCGGCAAAGTCCGCATCACCGGATCGGGCATCGTTGGTGATGAGCAGGCGGACGCCGTTCATCATGGCGGTCCGGACAAGGCGCTGCACCATTATCCCTTCGAGCATTATGAACGCTGGCGGGGCGAGTCTGCCCATGCCGATCTGCGGGATGCGGGCACCTTCGGAGAGAATATCTCTACACTTGGCTTGACCGAAGACGATGTGTGCATCGGCGATAGGCTCCGGTTGGGTTCAGCGCTGGTTGAAATAAGCCAGGCGCGTAAGCCATGCTGGAAGCAGGGCGATCGTCTCGACTGGACCCAATTGCCCGCGTTGATGGTGCAAGAAGGTCGTTCCGGTTGGTATTACCGCGTCATCGAAGAAGGTGAGGTCGAAATTGACGATGCGCTGACGCTGGTCGATCGGCCCCTGCCGGACTGGACCGTTCGGCGCGTGTTCGACCTGATCGTTGCGGGAAAGAACAAGAATGACCTTGCCGCTTTCCGCGCGCTGGCAGAAATGGACGTTCTGTTCGAGGGTTGGCGAAAAATTGCGGCCGAGCGTCTGCGCGATTGACTCTATGATCGCGACCGGTCATCGGAAGACCGTCGCTGACAGCGCGGGAGAGAGGTTCGTTTAACGGACCCGCCGAAGGAGCAACCGCCCCGGAATCTCTCAGGCAAAAGGACCGCGCTGACATATGTGACACTCTGGAAAGAGTTCCAGCGATAGCTGGAGCCGCCGAAGGGGTAACTCTGGATTTGATCCGGAGGAAAGCTCTCAGGTTCCCGTGACAGAGGGGGTCTGGTGCATCGCCGATAGGGCAACGCACCGGTCACCTGAACACGTGGAGTCCGTATTAGTGAGCGACACAAACGAAATCGAAGAAAGCACCATGGATGCGCCTTTGGCGTTGCCGTTGGACGCATGGCATCGCGCTCGCGGCGCGCGCATGGTCGCGTTTGCCGGTTATGTTATGCCAATTCAATATGATGGCATCATGGCCGAACATCTTTGGACGCGCGAAAGCGCCGGCCTGTTTGATGTATCGCACATGGGGCAGCTCATCCTGTCAGGTGATGGCGTTGATGCCGCGATCGAAACGCTTGTACCTGGAGACATTGCCGGTCTGGCTGAGGGCAAGCAGCGCTACTCCCTCCTTCTCGCCGAAGATGGCGGCATCCTTGATGACCTGATGGTCACCCGCGCGCCGATGGGCCTTTATGTGGTCGTGAACGGTGCCGTGAAATGGGATGATATCGCCCATCTGCGGGAACATCTGCCTGATGAGATCACCATCTCCCATCTGGAAGGCAGAGCTTTGCTCGCCCTGCAAGGCCCGAAAGCTGTAGACGCACTCAAGCGGATTGTTCCCCGCGTGGACACACTCTTCTTCATGGAGGCGGGGTCGTTCTTCTGGGGGCTGGAGCCGCTGTGGATCAGCCGTTCGGGCTATACCGGTGAAGACGGGTTCGAGATTTCGATCCCTGCCGAACGTGTCGCTGAGTTTGCCGATCTTCTCTGCGCGCAGCCCGAAGTGAAGCCCATCGGCCTTGGCGCGCGTGATTCGCTGCGGCTGGAGGCCGGCCTGCCGCTTTATGGGCATGACCTTGACCCCGCGACCGACCCGATTGAGGGCGATCTATCTTTCGCGATCTCCAATCGTCGCCGGACCGAAGGCGGCTTTCCGGGAAGCGACCGCATCCTGAAGGCATTGGCCAATGGCGCGGCCCGCAAACGCGTCGGCCTGTCGGTTGAAGGCAAGATGCCAGTGCGCGAAGGCGCGCTGCTCTACGCCGGCGCCGACGTCGTCGGCGAAGTAACGTCGGGCGGCTTTGCGCCGACCGTCAACGCCCCCATCGCCATGGGCTTTGTCGCCGCAGCGCACAGCATGCCCGGCACCGCCCTTGAAGCAGAAGTCCGCGGCAAGCGGGTGCCGGTCACCATAACCACGCTGCCCTTCGTCCCTCACCATTACCATCGCAAAGGAGCTGCCCAATGACCCGTTATTTCACCGACGAACATGAATGGATCGACGTAGACGGCAGCAGCGCGACGGTCGGGATCACCGACTACGCACAGAGCCAGTTGGGTGACATCGTGTTCGTGGACACGCCCGACGGGGGCAAGAAGCTGTCCAAGGGCGGTGATGCCGCCGTCGTGGAATCTGTGAAGGCGGCATCCGACGTTTACGCGCCGGTCTCCGGAACGGTGATCGAGGGCAACCCCGCGCTGGCCGAAGATCCTGCGTTGGTGAACTCCGATCCAGAAGGTGAGGGCTGGTTCTTCAAAATCACGCTTGAGGACCCATCGGAGCTCGACGGCCTAATGGACGCCGCCGCTTATCAGGCCTTCGTCGCCAGTCTCTGAGTCACCAAACTGCAATCTGGAGAAACATCCGATGCGTTACCTCCCCTTAACCGATACCGACCGCAAGGCGATGCTGGCGACAATCGGTGCGGCCTCAATTGACGATCTGTTCATCGACGTCCCCGCCGAAGCGCGACTGCCTGGTCCGATTGCGGGGCTACCCAACCATGCAAGCGAAATGGCGGTCGAACGCCATTTCTCCAACCTTGCGCGCAAGAACATGGCGGCGAGCCACCACCCCTTCTTCCTGGGGGCAGGGGCCTATAAGCACCATGTCCCCGCGACGGTGGATCACATCATCCAGCGCGGCGAGTTCCTGACGGCCTACACGCCCTATCAGCCGGAAATCGCGCAGGGCACGCTCCAGATGCTGTTCGAATTCCAGACGCAGGTCGCCCGGCTGTTCGGCTGCGATGTGGCGAATGCGTCCATGTATGATGGTTCGACCGCCTGCTGGGAGGCGATCTCCATGGCGGGCCGCGTGACCAAGCGGAAGAAGGTGGTTCTCTCCTCGGGGCTGCATCCGCATTATGTCAGCGTCGCCAAGACGATGGCGCATTTCACCGGCGATACGCTGGATGCGGCTTTGCCTTCGCTGGAAGCCAATACGGATGTGGACCGGCTGCTTGCTGCGATTGACGACGAAACGAGCTGTGTCGTTGTCCAATATCCCGACATTTTGGGTCGTATCGCGGACTTGAGTGACATCGCGGCCAAGGCCCATGCGCAGGGGGCGCTGCTGATCGCTGTCGTCACCGAGCCGGTGGCGCTGGGCGCGATCCGCGCACCGGGTGAAATGGGCGCGGACATTGTCGTTGGTGAAGGCCAGTCCATTGGTGTCGGCCTCCAATTCGGCGGCCCTTATGTCGGGCTGTTCGCCTGCAAGGAGAAGTTCGTCCGCCAGATGCCGGGCCGCCTGTGCGGAGAGACAGTCGATGCGACCGGCAAGCGCGGCTTTGTGCTGACGCTCTCCACGCGGGAACAGCATATCCGCCGCGAGAAGGCGACGTCCAACATCTGCACCAATGCGGGGCTGTGCGCGCTGGCGTTCAGCATCCACATGACGTTGCTGGGGGAGAGGGGCCTGCGCGATCTGGCGGCGCTCAACCACGCCAACGCCGTGCGGGCGGCGGAGCGGCTGAGCGCGGTGCCCGGCGTCACGCTGCTGAATGACAGCTTCTTCAACGAGTTCACGCTGATGCTCTCCAAGCCCGCCCGCCCGATCGTCCATGCGCTTGCAGAGCAGGGCATTTTGGGCGGGGTCTCGCTTGGGCGTCTCTTCCCGGATGCGCCGGAACTCGAAAACGGGCTGGTCGTCGCTGTCACGGAAACGGTGACTGAGGACGATATCGAGGCCCTTGCAGCAGCTCTTAAGGAGGCCTTGGCATGACGATCAACCAAAGCGGATGGCGCCCGGAAATGGGTGCAAATTCGGACAGCGACGTCGCCACCTATACCGGCAACCGCGCGCTGATGCTGGAAGAGGCGCTGATCTTTGAGATTGGCACCACCGACACGACCGGCGTCGATATCGCGCCTGCCCCCAAGGTCGCGTCTCGGCTTGGCGGGCTGGGGCGCAACACGGGCATAGGTCTTCCGGGACTTTCAGAGCCGGAGACGGTGCGCCATTACACGCGCCTCAGCCGCCAGAATTACGCCATTGACCTTGGGCTGTTCCCGCTTGGCTCGTGCACGATGAAGCACAATCCGCGCCTCAATGAAAAGGTCGCGCGGATGGCGGGCTTTGCCGATGTCCACCCGCTCCAGCCGCAGGAAACGGTGCAAGGCGCGTTGGCCGTCATTCAGGAACTTGCGGTCTGGCTCATTGAATTGACCGGCATGTACGGCGTCGCGATGGCCCCCAAGGCGGGCGCGCATGGCGAACTGTGCGGTATCCTGTGCATCAAGGCGGCATTGGAAGCACGCGGCGAGGACCGCCCGGTCATCCTCGTGCCGGAATCGGCCCACGGGACGAACCCTGCGACGGCGGCCTTTGCTGGCTTCCGGGTCGAAAACATTCCCGCGACCACTGAAGGCCGCGTCGATCTGGCCGCGCTCAAGGCACGGCTCGGGCCGGATGTGGCGGGCGTGATGATCACCAACCCCAATACCTGCGGCCTGTTTGAACGCGACATGAAGGCGATCTCCGACGCCGTTCATGCGGCGGGCGCCTATGTCTATTGCGATGGCGCGAACTTCAACGCCATCGTCGGGCGCGTCCGTCCGGGTGATCTGGGTATCGATGCGATGCACATCAACCTGCACAAGACCTTTTCCACCCCGCATGGCGGCGGCGGTCCCGGCTCTGGACCGGTTGTCCTGTCCGAGGCGCTGGCGCCGTTCGGGCCGATCCCGTTCGTTTCGCTGCTGAAGGACGGCACCTACAAGCTGGTGGAAGAGGAAACGGCTGGGGAGCTGCATCCCCAGACCTTCGGTCGCATGGCGGCCTTCCACGGCCAGATGGGCATGTTCACCCGCGCGCTCTCGTACATCCTCAGCCACGGGGCGGATGGTCTGCGTCAGGTGGCCGAAGATGCGGTACTCAACGCCAACTACATCTTGCGCAGTCTGGAAGATGTGCTGGAGGCCCCGTTCGCAGCATCCGGTCCGTGTATGCACGAGGCGCTCTTCTCCGATAACGGGTTGGCGGAGGGCTTCTCCACGCTCGATATCGCCAAGGGCCTGATCGACGAGGGCTT
>CAJBSR010000457.1 GCA_903958285.1 uncultured Sphingomonadales bacterium | reverse complement strand
GGGATGTTTCCGCCAAAGCGTTCATTGATGACAAGACGCAGCAAGCCGTAGCAGTCGAGACCCGTGCGCTCGCGCCCGCCTTCTCGAAAGGGAAGCCCGATGTAATGGGGCGTCCAGTCTGGCAAAGCTGACATCAGAACGCGCCCGGAAACCGCGCGGGCGTCATTTGCTCGCACACTGGCTCGGAGAGGATATCCTCGTAAACGAGGTCACCGGAGATTTCGCCCTGATCCCAGGTGACGTTGCGAAGGCGCATCCCAGCATATTCCAATTCAATCGTGTCAGGCTGATCGGCAAGGACGACCTTGAGCGCGACGGTCGGAGGCTCGCTGATGGTGCGCACTTCATTCACGATAAGCCGCTCGGTATTATCGATCCTGATCCGCGCAATCATGGGGCGGTCTGGGCTTTCAGGCGGTAGTTCGACCTCAAAGGGATATCCGATAAAGGTCCAGCCCTGATGCACGACATCCTGATTGTCGCTGGCGATACGGATTGGGGTGCTCAAGCCGTTTGCCGTGATTTCCAAAAGAACGATCCAGACCTTGTCGGTCTGTTGATCGTGACCGGCTCTGGTTGCCTCGGCAGACAGGTTTCTCACTGTAATTCCTCGAGTTTGGCTGTGACCGAGAACAGATTTGCGGATGTGGCGGAAACGCGCGGCGCCTCAACGAAACGAAACGAGGAACTGCCGACGCTGCGAGGGTGGATCCAGTCGAAGGGGAGTGTGCCGCCACCGAGCGTCTCTTCATAGAAGACCCGCATCACGGCCACCTGAGCCGCTGTCATGCGGAAGGACACTTCGATCTCTCGGGGTGCAACTGTGAACCGCTGACGGGCTTTGGCGGCTCCTGCTTCCATTGGTGTACGTAGCGCCGTTTCTGAAAAACGTTCCTGGTAGCCGCCAACGCCGGGACGCTGGGGAAGGGCTAAGTGATCATCTCATCAGACCCGTTTCGTCATACGGCGCGTGCCATAGGTCTCGGCTTGTGCGCGATCGAGCCTGCCGCTTCGAATAGCGTCCTCGATCTTTTCCTCAATAAAGACAGAAATCTCCTTGCGCCCATCCCGCCCACGTTTCTGTTCGGTACGCGCAGGCGGCTGATCCCGGCCCATCCGCATGTCATAGACATGAACCTGAACGTCTGAATTCCCGCCTGCCGTCGGCGCCTGCTTCATCCAGTCAGCATTCCAGCGATGGCGCGGATCTGCGCGCGTCAAAACCTCTTCGCCGCGAAGACCGACGAAGGGCACTTCGTCAGGGCGCAGACCGAGCATGCCGCCTGAATGATACTGGGGCGCTCCTTGAAACGCGGTAAAGGCGACGCTTCGAACATGCGATGGCGCAAGGCCAACAAGGCCACCATCATGTCCTGCTCCAAACAGCCCTGAGAACCAATTTCCGATACTATCGAAAATGCCTCCACTGCTGGCAGCAGTGCTTGCGGCTCCAGCGGCCGCTTGCGGGGCGACTACACCAAAGAGACCGGGAAACGCCCCAACGATCTGCGTCGTGATTGGTAGGATAAATTTTTGTTCGATCAGTGTGGCTGCGATTTTCGCCGCCATGCGTTTGAAAAGACCAACGGCGCCATCAGCCAGATTGGCGAAGACGCTCTTGCCAGCTTTCCCAGC
>CAJBSR010000456.1 GCA_903958285.1 uncultured Sphingomonadales bacterium | reverse complement strand
GTGCTCGGCCTTCTGCCGATCGGCCTGATTGGCCTGCATCCCTTCACTTTTACCAGCCATTTCAGCGTCACCGGCGTGCTCGCCGTGATGACTTTCGCCATCGTGCTGGTGGTTGGCTTCTGGCGGCATGGTTTCCACTTCTTCTCGCTGTTCGTGCCGCACGGCACGCCGCTGTGGCTGATGTGGCTGATCCCGGTGATCGAGCTGATCTCGTTCCTGGTCCGCCCGTTCAGCCTCGCGCTGCGACTCTTCGTCGCAATGACCGCAGGCCACGTGCTGATGAAGGTGCTGGCTGGCTTTGTGATCAACGGACTGAACGCAGATGCGGCATGGGTCGCTCCGGTCGTCAGCCTTCCTGCCTTTATCCTGATGATTGGCATCACCATGCTGGAACTGCTGGTGTGCGCCATTCAGGCCTATGTCTTTGCGCTTCTCACGTCGCTGTACATCAACGACGCGGTGAATTTGCACTGAGTTTTTCGACAACCAACTGTGTAATTTATTTTCTAAAGGGAGTTTTATCATGGACGCAGAAGCAGCAAAGTTGATCGGTGCCGGTCTCGCAGCCATTGGTGCAGGCCTCGCAGCCGGCGGCGTGGGTAACGTCTTCGGTTCGTTCCTTCAGGGTGCACTTCGCAACCCGGCAGCCGCTGATGGCCAGCAGGGCCGTCTGTTCATCGGCTTCGCCGCAGCCGAACTTCTCGGCCTGCTGGCGTTCGTCGTCGCGATGATCCTGATCTTCGTCGCGTAACGAACACACGAATTAAGGACGGCTCTCCGCCATGCCCCAGATTTCCCAGATCCTTGCGACCTACGCGTCCCAATTCTTCTGGCTGCTGATTGTCTTTGCACTGATCTATTTTCTGATCGGCAAGGGCATCCTGCCAAAGGTTGACGCTGCGGTTGATGCCCGTGATGCAAAAATCGCGAGCGACCTTGCTGCCGCCGAAAAGGTGCGTGGTGAGGCTGAAGGTCTGGAAGGGGCATGGCAGGCCGAACTGACGCAGACCCGCAATGCGGCTCAGGCAGAGGCTCAGAAGGCCAAAGCCAAGGCGCAGAAGGACGCAGAAGCGCGTCTGGCCAAGGCAGATGCGGAAATCGCAGCCAAGACCAGCGAAGCAGAAGCTGGCATTGCCAAGGCCCGTGCCAAGGCTCTGTCGGGTCTGGAAGCTGTCGCTGCAGATGCAGCACAGGATATTGTGGCCAAGGTCTCCGGAATTAAGGTGACCCCGGCACAGGCTACTCAGGCAGTGAAGGCCGCTTTGACCAATGGCTGAAACACCCCATTCCACCGCCATTGCGGCTGAAAAGACCGTGATCGAAGGCACCACCCTTGACGGTGCGCCGGTTCATGCGGGTACAGAAGCCCATGGCGGTGCTGTAGCGCACGCAGCGCCCGCGGCACTCGGCATGGACGCGACCATGTGGGTTGCTCTGGCCATGATCGTCGTGATCGGCATTGCCCTTTGGCAGCGCGTCCCTGCGATGATCGCAGGCGCGCTCGATAAGAAGATCGCCGGCATCAAGGAACAGCTGGATGCGGCCTCTGATCTGCGTAAGCAGGCCGAGGCTATCAAGGCGGACTATGAAGCCAAGTCCAAGCAAGCGGCCAAGGACGCCGAAGCCATGAAGGCGGCAGCAGCGGAAGAGGCAAAGCTGATCGTCTCCAAGGCGAAGGAAGACGCGACGGCACTCATCGCGCGCCGCACCAAGACTGCCGAGGAAAAGATTGCGGCTGCAGAACGCGCCGCGATTGCAGATGTCCGCGCACAGGCAGCGGCGGCCGCAACGGCTGCGGCGGCCGCTCTCATCGCCAAGGGCCATGATGGCAAGGCGGACAAGGCGCTCGTCGACCAGACGATCTCGACGCTGAACTAAGCGCCTCTCAAACGCTTAACAAAAGGGCGGGCCGGGAAACCGGCGCCGCCTTTTTTGTTTTTCCTCCCCCGGCCCCTCCCGCAAGCGGGAGGGAGGGGAAAGCATTCGTTTGTTAGAATCGCAGCATGATCTTGCGTGCAAGGGCGGGGGACATGCTGTGCACGAGCTGCAGCAATTTCACCAAGCCGACATTGGCTTCATCCGCATTGCGCTCCATCGCCACAACGATCTGACGGGCGCATTCGGCTGGCGCCATTTTCTTGTTGCCGCGCCCGGCGGTCAGCTTTGTTTCCACAACCGGAGGCAGCGCCTCCAGCACATGGACCTTCGTTCCTGCCAATTGCACGCGCAACGCCTGTGTATAGCTGCGCAAGGCGGCTTTGGTGGCGCAATAAACCGGCCCGCCTGCGCGCGGCGCGATGGCGAGACCCGATGTGACATTGACGACCATAGCCTCCGGCCGCGCGCGAAGCGACGGGAGTAACCGCGCAATCAGGTGGATGGGGGCGTTGAGGTTAAGGAAGATGCAGCGGTCATTGTCCGCCAGATCAGGGGCAGCCTCACGGAAATCATGGTCGCTGCCAGCCCCTGCATTGTTGATGAGGATGTCG
>CAJBSR010000455.1 GCA_903958285.1 uncultured Sphingomonadales bacterium | reverse complement strand
AGCCTTTTCAATGAACCATTTGAGCGCATCCACATTACGATCCCCTCCACCCATCAGGAGGAGTCCGCCGGAAACGGGCGCAGGTGTTGGTTTGGAGACATCGCCGATTAGGTAGTGGCGATACCCTCGGGCGACAGCTGCCTGAGACGTCAACGCCATCGAAACAAGTGTGGCAAGAAGTGACGCTGTCCAACGCATTTTGATCATCCTGCACTCCGGCAAAGGAAAGGATGGAGGACGATGACAGATTTACCGCAATCGGCGAAGCCTCTTCCTGTGGTGCATCTCTTGGCGCGCCAATCCGCTCATCCTCCTGCCCTTGCGGAAGGACATTCAGTTCACATCAAATGTCGTGACCTTCGCCTCGGCAATTCACCGCAAACTATGACCGAAGAAGATCGAGACCGGCAGCTAAAGCGTGTTCAACATCTTCATTCGCAGAGGGGAGGGTGCCCCGCATGTTGACGAAGCCGTGGATCATACCTTCCGCCTCAATATGGACCACCCGCGCGCCCTGCGCTTCTGCTAGGCGGGCATAAGCCACGCCTTGATCGCGGAGTGGGTCAAGGCTGGTCGTGTGCACCAGCAAAGGTGTCTGCGGCACTGGCCCCTGAAGCAGGGAATAGCGCGGGTCGCCAAAGGGGTTGCCACAATGGCCATCAAACCAGTCCATGGCCTCACGGGTGACCATATAGCCTTCCCCGCAGCGCCGGACGGAGTCCCAATCGGTTCCGCCCCCGAGGAAGGGGTAGATGGTCCATTGAGCGAGAACGGGCAGGTTCGCTGGCTCCACGCCGAGCCGTTGCGCGACCAATATGGCGAGGTGCCCACCGGCGCTGTCACCGCACGTCACGATGCCGGTGATGTCTAGCCCCAAGTCCGCAGGTTCTGTTGCGACCCAGCGTGCCACGCATTCAGCATCGTCGGCAAAAGCAGGGAAGGGGTGTTCCGGGGCCAGGCGATAATCGACGGCCAGCACCGGCATATCCGTCCGGTCAGCGAGCGTCCGGCAGAAGCTGTCATGGCTGTCCAGATCACCAAAGACGAAGCCGCCGCCATGGAAAAAGAGGATCAGCGGGCCAGCTTCACGGCGGTCCACGTTCCGGTCGTAAAGCCGCAGCGGGATCGGCCCGCCGGGTCCGGGGCAAGCCAAATCCCGCACCACCGGCAAATCAACGGGCGGCGCATCAGCGAAGCCCCCCATAGCGCGGATCGCGGCCCGCGCTTCCACAACGGGGAGGTGGTGGATCGGCGGCGCGCCGGAAGCTTGTGCTGCGGCGAGGAAGGCGGCGACTTCAGGGCGGACAAAGGGCGTTTCCATATAAAATCCTTCCTCGTCAGGGCAGTCGCAGGATCGGCTTGATCACCTGTCCGGTTTCGCCTGCCTCGATTGCTGCAACGATATTCTCAAAGTCAAAAAATTCGACCAGCCTGTCAAAGGGAAAGCGGCCTTCCCGATAACATTGGAGGAGTTGAGGGATAAAGCTTTGCGGATCGGCGCTGCCTTCCACCACGCCCCGGATTACCCGGCCGCCGCTCATGATATGGGTCGGGTCAGCTGAAACCGGCGTGCCAGAGGCATAGGCCCCGACCATGGCGATTTCGCCTCTGGGGGCCAGCGCCATGATGGCCTGATTGACGAGATCGGTAATTCCGGTGGTGTCGATAATGTAATCGAAACCGACAGGGCAGTCCGCGGCGGCGGCATGTTCGACATAAGTGCCCGCGTCCGCCCGGAACCCGTGCGTCGCCCCCAGTTCCCGTGCGAGTGCGATGCGCGCGTCGTTGATATCGATCGCAACAATGGTCCTTGCCCCGGCGATTTTGGCCGCCATGACGGCTGATAGCCCGACAGCGCCGGTTCCGATAATGGCAACACTAGACCCGGCGCGCACCTTGCAGGAATTGAGGACGGCGCCAGCGCCCGTCTGTATGCCACAGCCGAGTGGCCCCAGCAGTTCGATGGGCAGGTCCTTATCAACCTTGATCACATTCCGCTGATTGACCAGCGCGTGACTCGCGAATGAGGACTGGCCAAAGATATGGCTGTGGACGGGCGCTCCGGCCGCGTCGGTCAGGGATGTTGATCCATCGGCGCGGGCTCCGAAGAAGTTGAGCGGGACCCAGTTGTGGCAATAAGCCGGCTGATGTTCATCGCAGGAGATGCACTGATTGCAGGACATGAAGCTGAGGATGACGTGATCGCCGTGGCTGAGGCCAGTGACGGCCGCACCGACGGCTGTGACCACGCCGGCCCCTTCATGACCTAGAACGACGGGCATGGGGATCGGCAAATGCCCGTCACGCATCACCATGTCTGTATGGCACACGCCAACGCCCCGGATTGCGACCTGAACTTCATCCGCCCGCGGCTCTTCAAGGGTGATGGGCTCAATCGTGGGCGGTGCCCCTGCCTGACGGAAAACGGCGGCGGTTGCTGCAATCGTCATTGCGTATCGTCCTTCGGTTTGGGGTCGGGGGGCAGGCCAGACTTGTCAAATTTGCGGCGTCCGCGGATGCCGGCCTAGTTGCCTTTAATCATAGAAAAACGGCAGGGCACCATCTGATGCCCTGCCGCAATAGAGGGTTAGAATTTGAAACCAACCCGCGCATACCATTCACGGGGTCGGTTATAGCTGCCAAAATAGACCCCGGCGGCGTCGTTCGCCCCGCCGGACACAAGGTAGCGGGTGTCTGTCAGGTTGGTTCCGCCTACGGTCAGGTCCCAGCGGCCATCGGGTTCACTATAGCTGACACTGGCGTTGATGAGATCAACCGGTGGACGGCGCAGTGGCAAATAGCGTGCGACATCGTTGAACACTTCGCTCTTGTGCGACCAATCGGCCAGCAACACGACGGAACCGCCATTGGCGAGGTCCAGTTGGTAGCGTGGGCTGATGTTGATCGACCAATGGGCTGTCTTGGGCAATTGGCCGCCAATCACTGCGCCGAGACGCAGGCCAGGGATGGGCCCTGCGACCTCAGGACGCAGCACGCTTGCCGAAAGCGTTGTGAAATAGGCGTCAAGATAGCCGACCGAAGCGTTGATGGTGAGGCCACGGGCCGGTGCAATGACGGCTTCAACTTCAACACCCTTGATCCGCGCTGTGCCCGCATTGTCGATGGTTGGTGATGTCCCGACCTGCTGGTTCAACTGCACGTTCTTATAGTTGGTGGTGAAGCCAGCGATGTTCAGTTGCAGGCGACGGTCAAGCAGGGTGGACTTCACACCGACTTCGAACGTTTCGGCAATTTCTTCGTCGAAATCAGGGGCGACATTGCCTTGCGGGTTGGTCAAACGTGTCGTCCATCCGCCAGTCTTATAGCCCTCGGAATAGCTGCCATAGACCATCACATCATCATTGGGGTGCACCTGCACGCCAACCTTTGGCGCAAAGTTTGAAAACTCCTTGCGGTTGACGCCCGGGACATAAACGCGGACCGGGTTGGTCGGATCAGGGAACGACAAGGCGGCAAAGCAGGGCGGACCTCCAGCGGCGACGGGCGGAGCCAATGGGAAGTTGCCGAACGGTGCGATTGTGCCGTCAGGGGCTGCACAGCCAAATAGCTTAGAGTTGCCGCCATTCAGGTCCTGCTGGCCACCTTCAAATTTCTTGGTTTCCTTGGTGTATCGGCCGCCCAAAGTGAAGGAAATCCAGTCATTCACTTTGAAATCGAACTGACCGAAGAACGCGTAGTTGCTCGTGTCAAAGGTGTTCGGACCGTCAACCTGCAGTAGGCCTTCGTCGAAGATTACATGGTCGCGCAGATTGCCCTTTTCCTCGAAATAATAGGCGCCGAGCACGAAGTTCAGCCGCCCATCGAGCAAGTTGGAACCAAGCAGTTGCAGTTCTTCGCTGAACTGTTTTTGATTTTGTGAGAAGGTCAGCTCCAGCATGTTGAGCGGCGAGCCATCGAGGTCCGATCCGGCCTTCCAGTTTGTCTTCCGAAACGCGGTGATCGAGCGCAGCATTAGGCCGTCAGTCACATCAAGTTCGGCATTGCCCGCCACGCCCCAGGCCTGCAGCTTGTTCAGCGTCGGGCCGGTCGCATAGGTCGTGTCTGGATTGCCGGTGATGAAGCGGCCGTCCCATGGCAGGCGGTCATTGGTCGGGTCCGCGTCGCGGTTCACGCCCGCCAATGATCCAAGAAGCCCGCCCGGATTGACGCTGGTGCCGCGCGCGCCGCAGATGGCGCTGGCGCCGCGTGCAGCGATTTCGGCAGGGGTCGAGCCAATGCAGAAGTTGTAGAGGCCAGCAAACAGGACGCCGCCAGAGGGATCGACCGGGTTAATGCCCGTGCCCGGCAACGGGTTCGTTGGCGCAAATGGCCCGGGCGGGAAGGAGACGCCCAGCAGAGAGTTGTTCTGACCTGCAGAGTTCTGATTGGTATAATCGCCCGAAATCGTCGCCCGGAAAGCGCCGTCATTGTCCCAGCGCAGTTTGCCGCGCAGGCTGACGCTATTGTCTTCGCTTTGGCGTGATGCCGTTGAGTAATCCGCATGGCTAAACTGGCGGAAGCTGTTCGAATTGCCAATGGCGCGCATTTCGGCCGGTGTGCCATTGTAAGCAATGCGCTTTTGGAAGCCATTCCGGCTGGTGGTGGCGCCGGTGATCGACGCGGCTAGGCCTTCGGTGATCGGCAGATCGACGGTCGCCCGCGCCTTCACCAGGCTGAAGCTGCCAGTGGTCAAGTCACCCACCACGCGGAACTCTTTGCCCGGATTGTGCGTGACAATGGAAATTGCACCGCCGATGGTATTGCGGCCGAAAAGGGTACCCTGAGGACCCTTCAGGACTTCGATGCGCTCAACGTCTGGCAGATCCTGATTGGCGCCCACGGTGCGGGCGAGGAACACGCCATCAAGGTAAATGCCGACGCCGGGATCAATGTTGAACGCAAAGTCATCCGAACCGATTCCGCGGATCGTTGCGGAAAGCACGGCTGACGATCCCGAGAATGGGGTGCCGCCATCAAGGTTGACGTTGGGAGCAATCGCGCCCAGCGCTGAGACATCGTTGACTGCGCGTTCGCGCAATGTGCTGCTGCTGAACGCCGAGATCGCGATAGGAACGTCCTGAACGTTTTCAGCCCGCTTTTGGGCCGTGACGACGATTTCCTCAATTCCGCCCTGATCGCTGCTTTCTTCGGCGGATGCTAAGGCGGCGGCGTTGGTCGAGGTTTGCGCCATAGCGGTCGTCGCCGACAAGCTGATTGCCAACGCAGAAGCGCTGGAGAAAATGAGATACGCCTTCATGTTATCCTCCCAGATATGTGGGAGGCCTCTTCACATCTGGAGCGAGACTGTTCTCGGACAGGAGCGCAAGTTTGCGGACAAACGCGCAAAAGTCAGACGCTGCGCCGCCAACTCAATTGCAGTGTCGGTATTTTCTGGGGCTGGATCCCAATGCCTGTTGAAAACGGCGCGCAAAATAGGAAGGGTCGGCAAAACCACAGTCCAGCGCGATCTGGGTGACAGGCTGATCCGGCCGCGTGAGCAACAATTGTGCGGCTCTTTGCAGCCTGTGCGTCGTGATCATTTTTCCGATCGTCGTGCCGGCTCTGGCTGCCGTCGCCTGCAAGGTGCGCAGGGGAATGCCCATATCCACTGACAGACGGACTGGACCAAAGTCGAATTCATCTAAGCGCTCGTCGATAATGTCCTGCATGCGCTTGAACAGAGGATCGCCGGGGCAGGAGAGGCCATCATCGCTGGATTGAAGGCTCGCCACGATCAAGTCTGTTAGAATCCCCGCATGCAGGTCCCAATGCTGCTCCGGTGCGGTCGCGCGTGCCTCCAGCCACAATGAATCCATATATCTTCGAAGCAATCTTGTGCTGGTTAACTTGCCCGAAATGGGGCGCGCCACAAAATCATCAATGTTCGGCAATTTGTCTGCCAACGTCGCGGCGTCGACCTCCACAACCATCATCTCGTGCGTGGTATGCGTTTCGAAGCGATAATATTCGTCAGACGCGCATATCACCATGTCGCCCTCGTTGAGGGTGGCCCTTCGACCGCGCTGGTCCAGGCTCACTTTGCCTCTGACTAAGGTGTGGGCGACGAATTTAGGTTCGGAATAGACTGCTTGGCTTCGCGGTTGGCGCGTGACGATTGCCGAAGTTGAAAAAGGTTTTACCATCCGCAAATCGCTTAGGTGCCAAACACTTAGCTTTGCGTCGAAAAGCTCTGCTTGCGTGTCGACGCTCATCCCAGGGTAGGTCGCACCAATTAGATCATTCCAATAGTCTAATCTGTCATGTACTCCCAGACGACGCACGGACGCCACCTCAATCACAGACAATCTCCCGCGATTTGTCGAAAAAAGAGACTGAACTTTATGAATAAATGTCGCCTTTGGCAAGGCAATGCGGCGGCTTCCGTTTTAAGTTATCTGAATATTTTGGGTCTATTTTCAATCTAATTGAACGGTTAATTTAAGAGGGTGAAGCGCGATAAAGCGATATAGATATTTAAAAATATCAATAACTTATATGGATCCGGTCAAGCTGCGATAATGCCTTCGGTCCTGAACTCTATCTCTGCGATCGCGGCGATAACACCGCCCTTGATATGCAGAGGGTGGGAATCTTCCAGTCATCCTGCCGCAGGGTCGATCAATGGTCTACGCGCCTGAAGGATAGTTTCAGGCACCAGCTCAGCAACGGGCATTGGCACATACGCACCCAGCGCAAATGACAGCCTTAGGCGAACTGGCCATCAATGGATGGTTCGTTGTCAGTAAGATTTGGTTCAATATGGAAGTATTTCCATGGTTGGATGGTTATATTTTACCGCTGCAACGCTCAGATTATGATTGAATGCCTCCCTATTTTACTGCAGCAACGGAGTATGACGCTTTTCCGGCGAACTTCGATGTTTCTTTGACAGTCATTAGAATTGGCACGCCATGATCCAGAACGCTCCCAAGAAAATTTGCATCGTCGATGATGATGGAGACTTCGTTGAGTTTCTTGGCCAGTATCTCGATGTCCGTGGCCTCGCCTCCAAGGGGTTCGATAGAGCCGAAGGCCTCTTGCAATCAGAGGAATTGGCGACATTCGATTTTTTCATTCTGGATCTTGGGCTTCCCGGGATCGATGGTGTCGACCTGATCACACTGATTAGGGGGCAATCCTCTGCCGGCATCCTCGTGATCAGCGGCCGCATGGGTGCCGACGCCTTTAACTCCGCGCTCACCGCTGGCGCCGACATGTTTGTGAACAAGCCTGTCCGCTTTGATCAGGTGTACAATGCGATTGCCTCGGTCTGCAGGCGCACAGCGATCAGGTCGATTACGAATGCAGCTTGGTCTCTGGATAGTCTCAAGTCGCAGTTTGTTTCCCCCACTGGCTCTGTCGTGGATTTGACGCCGATTGAACTCAGCATCCTGCTGTGCCTCTCTAAAGACATCAGTGCGCCCATATCGCGTCAGGATTTGGCTGAAGCTGCGGGTATT
>CAJBSR010000454.1 GCA_903958285.1 uncultured Sphingomonadales bacterium | reverse complement strand
CGTCGGCAATGCGGGTGTGTTGCTGACCAAGGTCATCTGGGTGAAACCCGGCGTCATCCGCCCCTATGTCATCGTTGATGCCGCGATGAACGACCTTGCTCGCCCCGCCATGTACGATGCCTGGCATGACTTTGCCGCCGTTCAGCCAACAGGTGCGCGGATGAACGCGAACATCGCTGGGCCTGTCTGCGAAAGCGGCGATACCTTCGCCATGGGTCGCGATATTGACGCGGTGGCATCAGGCGATCTTGCCATCTTCCGCACAGCGGGGGCCTATGGCGCAACGATGGCCAGCACATACAATAGCCGCCCGCTTGTGCCCGAAGTGATGGTCGACGGGGACCAGTACGCGGTTGTGGCAGATCGGATTGCTGCAGAAACCATCCTTGATGCAGAGCGCATTCCGGATTGGCTGGCATAGATAAAGGCGCAATCGCCCAATCATCTGAGAATTAATCCAATTGAACGTAATTTGAAGCCACTATGGTTGCGAATACGTTAAACATGGTTCATGTTGCAGGTGCGAACAAACGATTCCCTCTCAGGGGGAATACGTTGCGACCCTCCGCCTAAAGGACAGTTCCATGACGATGCGTACAATGAAAACCGCCTTCGCGCTTGTTGCGCTGGCAGCCACCTCCCCCTCTTTTGCAGCCACCCTCATCACCAATGGTAGCTTTGAACTCGGCAATACGAGCGGCGCCTTTAGCACTGTTTCCGCTGGCGGATCGGACATCACCGGGTGGACCGTTGATTCAGGCTCGGTCGACTATATCAGCTCCTATTGGGCGGCCTCCGATGGCGTCCGCAGCATCGACATTGCTGGCAGCGCAATTGGTGCGCTTTCGCAATCCTTTGCCACAACGGCCGGCCAGTCCTATGTCATCAGCTTCGATCTTTCGAGCAATCCGGACCTTTCTGGCCCCCGCGATCTGCTCGTGTCGATTGACGGCGGCGCGCCCAGCGTCTTCACGCATCCCGGCTCAACGGGCAAGGATGCGGCTGGCATGAATTGGACGGCTCAGTCGTTCTCATTCCTCGCCGGCGGTCCGTCCACGACCATCACCTTCACGACCAATGGCACCGCACAGGGCGTCTTCGGCCCGGCACTGGACAATGTCGCGGCAATTGCCGTGCCTGAGCCCGCCGCTTGGGCTCTGATGCTCGCCGGTTTCGGCTTGGTTGGTGGTGCGATGCGCCGCCGTCAGCGTAGCCGGACCGTGCTCGCCTAAGTAACCCTTTAGTCGGCCGTCACGCAGCGTCTGATCTGCGTGACGGCCGATGATCTTACCTCCGCCCGATTAGCTTTTGCGCCATGCGGTCGGCGACCTTTGCAGGGTTGTCGCCAGTTGCGACGCTTTCATCCCAGACGGCGTTCAGCCGATCGGGAATTCCCGCAATCTTAGCATCGACCGCCGCGCGATCTGCGCCGTCCAGATATTCGAGCGCAACATTTATGATGCCGCCTGCGTTGACGACGTAGTCCGGCGCATAAAGAATGCCGCGCGCCTGCACCTCATCGCCATGTTCCGGCCGGGCAAGCTGATTGTTCGCGCCGCCTGCGATGACTGACGCCTTGATAAGCGGAATGCTCTGGCTGTCGAGAATGGCGCCAAGCGCACAGGGGCTGACCACATCGGCCTCAATCGCCAGGATTTCATCGGCATCGACCACAGCGGCGTCCAATTCTGCAGCAAGGGCGGCCGCCTTTGCCGTATCCCGGTCCGCAAGAGTCAGCCGGGCTCCAGCCTTAGCCAGATGCCACGCGAGCCCGCCACCGACGCTGCCAACACCCTGAATGGCAACATGGACGTCCGAAAGGTCGTCCTTACCCAGCGCCCGCTTGACCGCGGCCTTGACGCCCAGAAACACGCCCAGAGCGGTTGACGGCCCCGGGTCTCCCCCTGCCCCGCCATCCTTGGCAGGCAGGCCAGAGACAAATTTTGTGCCCTTGGAGATATCAAGAATATCCTGCGCGCTGATGCCAACATCCTGCGCGGTCACATAGCGCCCGCCAAGGCTATCCACAGCGCGGGCAAAGGCAGCAATCAGTTCAGGTGATTTGGTCCGGTCCGCATCTGCCAGAATAACGGCCTTGCCGCCGCCCATAGCGAGCCCTGCCATGGCGTTCTTATAGCTCATCCCGCGGGAAAGGCGCAGCGCATCGGTGATCGCAGCCTCCGGCGCGGCGTAATGCCAAAAGCGCGTGCCGCCGCCGGACGGGCCGAGGTACGTTGAATGGATGGCGATGATCGCCGTCAGCCCCGCTTTGGGATCACGGAAGATGTGAAAACCCTCATGATCATCGAAATCAGGCAGCATCCAGGGGGCGGTCATCGCAGGCTCCATTGGCAATAAAATTTCAAGCGCGCGCAATAGTCTTATTACGCGCGATTCGCCAGCAATGGAGGAGAATGGGGCGACCGACGGGATCCGAACCCGCGACCTCCGGTACCACAAACCGGCGCTCTAACCGACTGAGCTACGGTCGCCACATACTTGCGAGAGCGGCCCTCTAAGCGACTCCGGGATCGAGTGCAAGTGCGTTGCAATCCTGCAGCGAAGCGGGCATGTGCAGGTTGTGCGTATCATCTGTCTTCTTCTTTTGCCCGTCCTTTTGTCAGGCTGCATTGCCAGCGTTGCAGCGGATGTTGTCACAGCCCCGATCAAGGTTGCTGGCAAGGTGATTGAT
>CAJBSR010000453.1 GCA_903958285.1 uncultured Sphingomonadales bacterium | reverse complement strand
CTCAGTCACGGTCGGACCTCTTGGTTGGACATCAAATTGACGCACGCTCGCATGGCACACCGCGGTGTATTGCCGCTCTCGAACGCACGTTCCACACCCGACGCGCCACGCTACAGGCGCCCCGAGCGCATGGCTTCCTCAACCCAGATGCCGTACTCCGCCTGCATGCAGGTGCCGCAGGGTCGGTAGCCGGCTGCGAGGGCCGTCGCCTCGTCCGCGAAGAAGACCCGATGCTTCGCATATCCCGTGGGGAGCGAGCCGACCGCGCTTCGGCAGTCGAGGCGCCCGTAGATCTTCCGGCGGCGGTTGCCGCCCAACGTGCCCGGTACGGCACTCAGCACTTCTTCGCCCGCTGGGCCAATCAGCTTGTAGTGTTTTCCGGTCATGACCTAAAGATGAGACGGTGCTCGGTAGGTGTCCAACTTTCGGGCTGAGGCGCGGCCTTCCTGACCGGTTCGCCAATGGTCGCGAGGGATTCGGTAGTCTTGATTCGCTGCCAAAGGCCTTGGTGGGACAAAGTTCGCCAACGCCCATGCGCCGCCGCTTACGAGGCCAGCGACCATGGCGCATGCCCGACCGTCCCCTTCGTCGGGTTGCCGGTCATCTGATCTCGAGTGGGCGGAACTCCAGCGCGTCTGAATGACGGCGAGGCCGGCATACTGGTGGCTGCGGATGAAGCGGTCGCGCTCGCAACGGCGCTCCGGCGTCTGCTGTCGCACCCCGCCATTGGGAAGCGCGCCCGAGAGGTCGCGATGGCGCGTTACTCGGTGGGTGTGGGGGTGCATCCGCGGTGTCTCGGTGCCCATCCGCGGCGCAGCCGTTTGCCGGGGGTCGGAAGAAACACCGTTGCCGCAGATCCGCGCGGATGTGTCGCGGATACGCGGGACGCGGTCATGTAGCGGTGTGCCAATCCACTCTATTTCTCGGAGAGCCGAGTATATCAATTGCCCTGTGCTCAACTCAGCGCTACGCTCCCATCACAACAAGGAGACGCCCAATGATAATCCGTGCCCTCGCGCTCACGCTGGCCGCCTCCGCGATGATTGCCATAGCGCCAACCGCAGAAGCGCAGTCGCGCCGCGCCAAAGCCGCGCCGGCACCCGCCGCGCCGCCACCTATTGATCTGTCCACCCCCGAAGGCGCGCTCGCCGCCAACCGCAAGATGGGCTGCTCTTTGGTCGATGGAGAGCCGATCACCTATTATTGGGCGGGCGACGCCTATTCCCGCCGCCAGGGCGAAGCCGACAAGCTGTTGTTCCGGGCAGAAGGCATGAACATCCGCGCCTGTGTCAGCGTCACAGACCCCGTGGGTGGCCAAGGCTACAAGATGGTCAGCCGTGAGCTTCTGATCTATCGCGATGTGCGCACCAATGAGGTTCTGTCCACGTGGACCAACCCCTGGACCAATGAGACCGTGCCGGTTCTGCACGTGGCCAATGATCCCGTGAACTCAGCCTCTTATGTCAAGACGCGCGACGGACAGCCGTTGCGGTTCAGCGGCACGATCAATGGCGGACAATGGTGGACATCCACCACCGTGCCGCTGTTCTATCACAATGTGCTGGGTGGTGCTTATCAGGCCGAAGTCGGTGGCACCTACCACGCAACCGAAATGTTCAATTTCGCTGGTGACGTTGATGATCTGGTGGACCCGACCAAGACCACCGCCAAGGCTCGGGTGGCTTGGGTGCGGATGTCGGACTGGCTGCCGTGGATGCGCATGGGTGGGCGCGATGGCCTGATCTACTTCAACACCAATGGTCGCAAACTCGCCTCATGGGACGAGATGCCCCAGACCATGAAGGACGAAATCGCCAAGAACTACCCTGCCTACACCGCCCCGCCGCCCTTGGACGATGCACGGCCCAACGAGACCAGTTGGACCTACTTCAAGGCCATTCGCGAAGGCACCAAGACCGCGCCCAAGCGCGACTGAAGGCTTGGCCCGAACCTGAGCGGGCACACCATCTGGAAAAGTCCCCGGCGGTCATGCAATGATCGCCGGACGGACGCCACTTGATCGGGCTGCACCCAATATGGCGCGCTTCAGGTCGATCGCGTCGGCCCTGGAGTGGTAGGCCCAGCCATCGATGTCGTAGATCACAAACAACGTCGTCATGCGCCCAGCCGCTGACGGTGGTATCCGTAGAGTTTCGCATACCGCCCATCGAGCGCGAGGAGTTCGGCGTGCGTGCCCTGTTCGACGACCCGTCCATCGGCCAGGACGAGGATCCGGTCGGCCATCGCGACGGTGGAGAAGCGGTGCGAGATGAGCAGCGCCATACGCCCCTCGGTGAGCTGACGCAGCCGCTGGAACAGCGCGTGCTCGGCCTCGGCGTCCAGCGAGGCGCTCGGCTCGTCCAGGACCAGCACCCGCGCGTCGCGCATGAAGGCCCGCGACACGGCCAGCTTCTGCCACTGCCCGCCCGACAGCTCGG
>CAJBSR010000452.1 GCA_903958285.1 uncultured Sphingomonadales bacterium | reverse complement strand
CTGAGCCTCGATGAAGCCTATCTGGATGTCACTGAAAACCTGAAGGGCGAGCCATCCGCCACGCGCATTGCAGAGGCGATCCGCGCCCAGATCAAGGCCAAGACCTCGCTTACAGCTTCGGCAGGCGTGTCTTACAACAAGTTTCTCGCCAAAATCGCCTCAGACATGGACAAGCCCGACGGGCTCTATGTCATCAAGCCAGCACAGGGCGCCGACTTTGTGGCCGCGCTGCCCGTCCGCAAATTCCATGGGGTCGGCCCCGCCACAGCGGCGAAAATGGAAGGCTATGGCATCATCACTGGAGAAGATTTGCGCGCCCGCAGCCTAGATTTCCTGCAACTCAAGTTCGGCAAAGCAGGCCATTATTACTATTGGGCTGCCCGCGGCATCGATAACCGTCCGGTCAATCCCAATCAGGAACGCAAATCCATAGGCAGCGAAACCACGTTCCGAAGCGACCTGACGACTTACGAAGCGTGCATGGCGGAGTTGCATGGGCTGATCGAAACAGTCTCACGCCACTGCATCCGGCGCGACCTTGCGGGGAAAACGGTCACACTCAAACTCCGCTATGCCGATTTTCGCACCGTCACCCGCAGCCGCACGGTTTCCCGCCCGGTCAGCGATGCTGAGACCATCCGCGACATTGTTGCGCTTCTGTTGAATGGGCTGATGCCATTGCCGCAGGGTGTGCGGCTGCTGGGGATCACTCTTTCGGGCTTTTCCGACTCGCGTCCGGACGCCCAAGCCCCCCAGTCTGGACTGTTTGGCGCAGAACTTTAGGGGCAGCGCCCAACTTTCGATGCCAAAATGACCGGATATGATTTTGAGCAAGGTCAAGAAACATAGCCCCTTCACGGTTAACCGACCCTTTCCTATCGCAACGACGCCAAACTGGTATCGCTTCCGGTTGAGAGCGCGAGACCAATGGCAGACATTAAAGGTCTGAACGTGGCTTAGCCACGCTCGGGTCGCACAAACTTGTCACTACGCATAATGACAGTCATGACGCAGGTGGACCCGCTCCACCTGCGTCCTTTTTTTGGGGCTGCCCCCGGAGGGATCAGAGATGATGCGGAAAGCCGCCCGTCTTCAAAGGATAGCCGACCGCGCGACTTTGCTGGATTATGTTCACCTCGCCGCGATTATCAGTTGCTCGGCCTGGACGGCCAATCTCATCATCGAAGATCGTTTTGGTTCCGTTCAAGCGGCTGCAATGCAAATAATGCATGGCTGGCGGTCTGCCCCAGAAGGCCCAAGCCTCACCATCCGGCTCGATGAAGTCGGCAGGTCTGCGGCACGCTAACGCGCGGCACGTCAAAGCCCGTTTGCGAAGCTCACAATATCGGCAATCCGTGCGGGCTTAGACAGGCAGCCCGATGGCACGATCGGCAGAGCAGAAATTTCTTCAGCATCAGGGGTGCGACCACTCAGCACCAGAAATTTGATGTGACGGGCGGCCAATTCCGGATCTTTTGCGACGCGGCGGATCAGATCCAGCCCGCTTTCCGTGCCCAGCCCCAGGTCAACAAGAGCGCCCTTTAGCGACGGATACGCCCGCAGCTTGGCAAGCGCCGCTTCGACCGTACCGGCGCAGGCCGCGACATGACCAAAGCTATCGAACAGCTCGGCCATTTCCGTGGCCAGTTCAGTTTCATCTTCGACCACTAAAATGGCAGGCGCATCGGCGACAGGCGGCACCGGTGACACAGCGGAGGCAGAAGGGGCATCGGCTGCGGCTTGCACTGTCACCCCCGTCTCGACGCCGGAAAGACTGCGCTCAATGGCGGCCAGCAATTCATCAAACGACACTGGCTTGATCAGGCATTCCGTCGCGCCAAGGCTGCGCAGCGTTTCAATCGTTTCGTGGTCGCCATAGGCCGTCATCATGATCATGATCGGTGATGCGATACGCGAGCTGCGGACCGCCTTCAGGATGCCAATGCCGCCAAGGCTGGGCAGTTGGACATCACATACGACAAGACGCGGACGAAAAAGCTCAATTGCGGCGATCGCTTCCCCGCCATCGCCCCGGTCGAGCACATCATAGCCCTCGCCCTGCAGCAAATCGACAAGATCAAGCCGCAGAGCTTCTTCGTCCTCAACGATGAGGATGCGGGCGTCGGTCATTCTGTCACCTCTTCTGTGCGCTTGTCTTCTGGGCGCTTGGACTTGCGCGATGCTCCGGCAAGGCGAAAGCGGAGGAACACGCAGGTGCCGCCATCCTCTCCATCTGCCACACGGATTTCGCCCCGGTTTGTGGTCGCAAACACACTGGCCAGATGCAGGCCAATGCCAGACCCAGTGGTGCCGGTCGCGTTGGCCCCACGATAGAAACGTTCAAAAATGTGCGGCTTATCTTCTTCCGCAATACCACTGCCATAGTCTGTGACGGTTATAATCGCGTTGAACTGCTTGCGTTCAACACGGACATCAATCGGCTTTTCAGGTGGAGAATATTTCTCGGCATTTTCAAGGACCGCAATCAGCGTCAGGCGCATGAGTTCCGTGTCGGCGAGAACGATAAGATCGGGCTCGGCAAAAACATTGAAGGCGCGGTCAACTCCGGTCGCTTTGAATTCATTGCAGACTTCGACAATCAGTTTGCCAAGGTCGACCGCCACCATCGGTGCCTTGCCTTTACCGCTATCGATGTCGAGCAGGCGGACGAGACGCGTCAACAGGCCTGCAATCCGGCCAGTTGAGCGGCGCATCTTCCGGGCACGCTCAACGACACCTGTCGGCTCCAAACTGCTCGCCCGGCGTTCCAGAATTTGCGCGCTGGAATCGATGACAGCCAGCGGTGTCCGGATTTCGTGGCTCATGACGCGCATGAACCGGCGTTGGGTTTCGTTGGCTTCACGTTCCTTTTCAAGCGCCGCCGCCACGAGCTTTTCCTGCGCCTGACTGCGGGCTTCGGCCGCAGACAGCTTCCTGTGGACATCCATCAGATGCATGCCGAACCGGTCAATCTCTTCGACTTGGGACCCGCTGAATTCAGGGTCTTTCCCGCCGCGCGTCATGGTTTCGACGACGCCGGACAATTGTTCGAGCGGCTGGGCGACGACATGGCTCATCCGGCGCGACCGCACATAGAGGAACGCGAAGTAGCCGAGGTAGAAGAGGACGAGGATCACCAACATGATGACGGTTGCCCGCGTATACTGTGCCCTTAGATTGTCTGCCGTCTGGTTGATGTTGGTTTCGTTGCCCACAACGATGAGATGCCATGCCGGGCCGTCCACCTGGGCAAAAGCGGCGATACGCTCTGTTCCGCCGAGTTTAATGTGAACATAGCCACGGCCCTTGTCGAACACGGCCTTACCGAGCGCCCGGGTATCTTCCCGCTTCAATAGGTTAAATTGGCCGGGCTTGAAGGTGTTCTTGGAAATCGCCTTTGCATAGCGATGGTCAGTAAGTTCCTGGACGCCAAGGTCCTTTTCCCCTGACGGCTGGATGGCAATGATCGTGCCGTCGCGGCCGATGAGCATGGCATAAGCGTTCCAGGGCAAGTCTGTTGCCAGAAGATGATCAACGATAGACCGGATCGTCACATCGATACCGACAACGCCTTCAAGCCGGTTGCCGATATAGACTGGCGCGATGGAGGAGACCATCCAGCCCTGCCCGGCCGGGTCAATATAAGCGTCGGTCCAGACCGACTTGCGTTTAGGATTGTGCGCAGAATCCGCCTCAAAATAGAAATTGAAGGACGGGATGTTCATGCGCGCGGGATAGGTCGAGGTATCGAAATAGGGGTAGATGCGGTTGTAGCTGTCAAAAGTGTTGAAATAGACTTGGGACACCAGCGGATTGCTGTTCTTGATGTCCGCCATCAGTGGGTCGAGCTGTTGCGTCCGCCAGACCTTTGCCAGCGCCGCGTCATCAATCGGCACGACACCGCTAAAGTAGGACGCGGTCGTCCCATTGTCCCTCATGGTGCGGAACGCGCCATTTTTATCGAACCCATAACGTGACCGTTCCGCAGCCGTCGGCGTGGCTTCCGTTTGGAGCGCAGTGCGCGTTTGAAGCGCAAAGATGGACGTCATGTTGGTCACACCGCGCAATGTTTCTGAAATGGTCGTCGCCTCACGCGTGGCGATGTCCTCAAGGTAGCTGTGCGATATTTCCTGCACGGTGTTGATGTTCGTGTCGTAGCTGAGCCGGCCGCTGAACCAAAAGACGGTCAGAAAGCTGATTTCGATAACCAGCAACGGAATGACGGCCGAACGGAAAAGCGCGCGCCAGAACCAGTCCTGGAGCGAAACCCGCGCCTGTATGATGCTGCTTTTGCTCAATCGACTTTCCCACCGGTGCCGCGGCACCCCAAATTCTATGATGTTAACGGCAGCGAACGCCCACCCTTCACATCTTGCCAAACCGGCCGAAACCACTGGGGATGGCGATCTGCCACCTAGCACGGCGGGGTCACCAAAGTCTTAACATTGCTTTAAGGGAACTGTGCCAAATTGCTGCAATCTGGCACTATCTCCGTTTCGCCAAAGCACCGAAAGCCAGTAACTCCTAAGGAATCGGGACCGTTCTAGGGAGTGGAGATCGGACCACGATGAGACAGATCGCGTCCAGGCGATCAATTTACGGTGGGGTGAACAGGACGTTATGTTGAAAGAAACTATCAAGCCCTCTCAAGCGATGGCGCTCAATATCCTTCTCGTTGATGACGATAAGGATTTGCTTGTCGAGCAGGCGGACCTCCTCGATGCGTTGGGCTATAGCTGCCGGACCGCAACCTCGGCTGAAGAAGCCAAGGTCGTCTTCAATGGGCACCACGACATCAATTTGGTCATTTCCGATTGGTCACTTCCTTCGGGAAATGGCCTTGATTTGATCAAATCACTTGGCGAAATGAACCGGAATGGCCGCAATTTTGTGGGCATTTTGTTGACTGGCTACCCCTCAATCGAACTCGCCGTGCAGGCCATGCAGGATGGATTCGTCGACTTCCTGAGCAAGCCTGTTTCGCGTGAAATGTACGAAGCAGCCTTGAACCGTGCCAGCGAACGGTTGGCAGGGCAGGCGCAGGCAAATTCGGACACCAATGTCGTCGCGTCTGTCGCCAACATTCAGGAATCACTGAACGCCCTGATGGGCAAGCTGGGGCTTCAGGACAAAGAAGCGACGACATCTGATGAAGATGTGGCCGCATCGATCCGGAACCCGAATTCGGTGCATCCCGCCGTCCTCAAATCGATCATCAAGGCGCGCCGCAACCGACAGAAGTATTTCGAAGGCGACCTGTTCTCCGATCCGTCGTGGGACATCCTTCTGGAACTGACAGCAGCGCATGTTGAGAACCGTCAGGAATCGGTGACAAGCGTCGCGATAGCGGCGTCGGTGCCCGCCTCCACGGCCATCCGCAAAATCCGCGAACTCTCTGATCGCGGCCTGCTGAAGCGCTGGACGGATCCAACGGACGCCCGCCGGATCTTTGTTGCGTTGACCGAGGATGCATCAAAGCGGATGCTTGCGATGCTCGCCAGCGCCGAGAACGCGCCAATCATCTGACGATCTGATGGGCGCAACGCGAAAGCAGGATAACAGGACAGCCATCGGCCAGCAGGCGCCGGTGTCTGTCCTCCTGCGCGAGTTTGGGGCGCTCATCACCCAGCGGATCCGGCAGTTGACCGGCATCCCCACCCGAAGCGAACGCCTGACGCTTTCAACCATTCGCGAGATGCACGGCGCAGGCGCAGTCGTTGCCGGACAAGATGTCCGCTGGGATCCTGTGCGTGAACGCCTCAGCATGATGGTTCGGGATGAAGGGGGTGTACCCCATATCGCCGAATGGACCATCCGCGGCGTTGATGCGCGAACCTGTGAGGATTCCCGCTCAGATCAACTCGTGGCAAACTGCTTTTGGGCGGAAACCCCTGCTGGCCCCAGATGGTGTGGACTCTTTGCCAGCGGCAATACGGGCCCGGGCCAGTGGCGCTCCGGCAGCGTGGTCGAAATGCGCCGCGCGGAAGGGCGACGGGATACGCCGCGCGATGACAGGCTGACACAGCTTGGCGCTATGGCCTCCACGTTGAGCCATGAACTCAAACAGCCGCTGGCCACCATCGCTTTCGCGGCCGAAAACGGGAAACTACGGCTCGTCGGGCAGACCGACACCCGCAGCGAAAAGGCGCTCGAAAAGTTCGACAAGATCCTTGAACAGGTGGAGCGCGCACGGAACATCACAGGCAAGATGTTGGCCCACGCCAAGGCGGAGGTCGACGCCAATGCCGAGTTTGATCTGGAAGCTGCAATTCGCGCCGCCCAATCACAAGCCGCAGGCCTCCTTGTCCGCGACGACATTCAATATGGCGAAACCGCGATCCCCGAGCACGCAACAATCCTCGGCCTTTCGCGGCTGTCGTTCGAATTGATCATGCTCAACGGCATCCGAAATGCGGTGCAGGCCATCGCCGAAGCACGCAGCAAGCACATGGTGACGCGCGGGCGGATTGATATTGCCGTCAAACGCATCGGCGCCGGCGGCCTTGCGCTGTCCATCATCGATGATGGTGCCGGCATCTCTCCGGATATTGCCGACAAGCTGTTCAGCCCCTTTGCCACGTCCAAACAGGGCGAAGAAGGAAACGGTATTGGCCTGCATATGTGCCGCCAATTGATTGAGAAGATCGGCGGAACGCTCGACCTTGTGTCCAACCCCGATGCACGCGGTGCCCGGCTGGTGATGACCTTCCCGGAAAGTGCGGTGCGTTTCACGTCGCTTGGCAGCTGGCAGCAAAGCTAAGCCTGCAGAAACGAAATCTGCCGCCAATCGCGGTGGAACTCCCGATCGCAAGATGGCATAGCATGGCAAGACTGCGCCCGTGCGATGGCGCGCCAAGTGGAGGATAGACGACATGGCCGACCAACCCGATCCCGCGAACAACCAGCCACCGGGTTATGTCCCGCCCAAGGTCTGGGTCTGGGACACGGCCAATGGCGGCGCATTTGCCAACATCAACCGTCCCATTTCCGGCGCGACGCATGACAAGGAACTGCCGATCGGCAAGCATCCCTTGCAGCTCTATTCCATGGGCACGCCCAATGGCGTCAAGGTCACGATCATGCTCGAAGAGCTGCTCGCCCTTGGTGTCAGCGAAGCGGAATATGACGCCTGGATGATCATGATCGGAACGGGAGACCAGTTCGGCAGCGACTTTGTGGCGATCAATCCGAACTCAAAAATCCCGGCGATGATGGACCATTCGGTCAGCCCGCCCGTCCGCCTGTTCGAAAGCGGATCGATGCTCTTTTACCTTGCAGAAAAGTTCGGCCATTTCCTGCCGACCGAAACGCACAAGCGCGCTGAGACGATGAACTGGCTGATGTGGCAAATGGCTTCGGCGCCGTATGTCGGTGGCGGCCTTGGCCATTTCTACGCTTACGCACCGTTCAAGATGCAATATCCGATTGACCGGTTTGCGATGGAAACCAAGCGCCAGCTGCATGTGCTCGACACACATCTGGCCACAAACAAATATCTGGTCGGCGACGACTATACGATTGCCGATATCGCCATCTGGCCCTGGTATGGCTCCATCATGCGTGAAGCTTATAGCGCGCAGGAATTCCTGAACGTAAAAGAATACACCCATCTCGACCGCTGGGTGACGGAGGTCGGCAAGCGCCCCGCCGTCATCCGTGGCCGCATGGTGAACCGCACCTTCGGCCAGCCGGAAACCCAGCTGCGCGAACGTCATGACGCAAGCGATTTTGACAATAACCGCCAAGACATGGTCATCGCCCGCGACGGCAAGCGCATTTGACCAAGAGCGGCGGGATGGCAGTAGACAGGCAACGCTACCATCCCGTCTATGCGGGCATGGCCACGACCATCTTTGAAAAGATGTCGGGCCTGTCGCGTGAATTGGGGGCCATCAACCTCGGCCAGGGGTTTCCCGATGATCAGGGCCCGCCCGAACTGATCGCCGCCGCCGCCCGTGCGCTTGCAGAACGTTCCAACCAATATCCACCTATGGTCGGCGTACCGGAATTGCGGGACGCGATTGCGGCCTTCTATGCGCGGCGTCAGGGCCTATCGCTCTCCCGCGAGCAAGTGATCGTCACTTCCGGCGCGACCGAGGCCGTTGCGGCCGCCCTTCTCGCTCTGGTCCAGCCGGGCGATGACGTGATCGTCTTTGAGCCGGCTTATGATGCTTATGCGCCAATGATCCGCCGCTGCGGCGCAACGCCGGTCTTTGTGCGCCTTTCCCCGCCCGACTGGCGCTATGAGCAAGAGGCGATTGAGCGCGCGATCACGCCGCGCACACGCGCGATCATCCTCAATGACCCACTCAACCCGACGGGCTCTGTCGCCAGCGACGCCGCGCTAACCATGCTGGCGGACATATGTGTCACTCATGATCTTGTCGCCATTTGTGATGAGGTGTGGGAGCAGGTCCGCTTTGACGGGCAGCCGCACCGATCCCTCCTCACTTTTCCCGGCATGGCGGACCGCGCGGTCAAAATCGGATCAGCCGGCAAGATTTTTGGCGTGACGGGATGGAAGATCGGATGGATGTGCGCTGCACCGGAGATGGCCGCGATGGTCGCCCGTGCGCATCAGTTCCTGACCTTCACGACACCACCTGCCCTGCAATATGCGGTCGCCGAGGGACTGGCCAACGACACCCTTATCGACAGCCGGACAGCAGGCTGGGCGGCCTCCCGCCAACAGTTGAATGACGGGTTGGTTCAGGCCGGCTTTGCCGTGCTGCCGGGGGTCGCAACCTGGTTCACCTGTATCGAACTTGCAGCCTCTGGCCTTGCGCTTGATGACCTGACCTTTGCGGAACGCGCCATCCATGAGGCGGGCGTTGCCAGCATTCCCGTGTCCGCCTTGTTTGACGACGGCAACTCCTCGTCCATCGTCCGGCTCTGCCATTGCAAAAGCCTCGATATGATCGACGACGCCGTCGCACGGCTGGCAGCGTTCCGCGCGGCCAACCGAACATAAAGACGGCGCCGGAGTTCCCCCCGGCGCCGCAATTTTCCAAAGCCCCGCTGCCGGGGCTCTGGCAGGAGAGTTGCTTTAAAACTCGAACTTAACCGAAGCCGAGATCGTCCGTCCGGCCACCGAACGGGCAATCGACGTATCGTACGCCCCGTTGGCATCGGTATCGAACAGGCGGGTCTGGTCCCCTTCGGTAAAGCCGGCCTTGTTGAACAGGTTGTTCGCGTTGACCGACAGGGTCAGATTGTCCCGCACCTTCACGTTCGCAAAGGCGGTGACAGTCGCGAAGCCCGGCTGCACGAAGCGGTTTTCAAAGTCGACATAAGACTTGGACGTGCCATTGACCGCGCCGCCCAGCGTGAAGCGCTCGGCAAAGGTGTAAGACGCGCCAAGGTTATAGACCCAGTCTGCCTGACGCTGCGGCTTTAGGCCGTTGCGCGCCGGATCGTTAAAGTCCTGCTTGGCCTGCGCATCCGTCCAAGCCCCGTTACCGAACAGGTTGAACCCGCCATTGTCATAGTTGAACTCCAGCTCAACACCGCTCGACGTGTAGATACCACCGGTCGCGAGGTTGGTGGTGATCGAGAAGTTGCGCAGATTTGCCCGACCGTTGAAGTAGGTCACATAAAGCGAGAGCGCACCGGGGATGGCGGCGCTCGTTTCGCGCCACTTCACGCCCGCTTCAATCTGGCGGGTTGAATTGCGGAGCAGGCCAGGCGCAACGATCTGTGCGTTTGAGAACGCCCCGAACTGACGGTCGAAGTTCGAGGTCGTGCCACGGCTGTAGCGGCTGAACACGGCTAGATCATCGTTGATCTTGTAGTTGGCACCGAACGAGTAAGACGTGCCGGACAGGCTATCCCCAATCGTCCCGCGCGTGGCCGGATCATTGATCGGCACGCCGATTTCAGCCGGGCCAATGCTGCCATTCTTGTTCACGTCGACATTGCGGGGCGAACTGAACTGCGCAAAGCCGCTATAGTGCATCGTTTCACGACGCAGAGAGCCGTCGAGGTTGATCGCACCGAAGGTCGCGTTCAAGCCGCCGTAAACGGCGTCCACATCCGCCTGCATATCCCACAGGATGTTGCAGCAGCCACCGAACGCGCCGTTATAGGTGTAGACACCGGCTTCGGTGAAACCGGGGACGTTGATGATGGCCGCATCATCCTGCGTGGACACGAGCATCCGGCCCCAATGCCAAGTCTGCTTGAAGTTCTGGACCATCTTGAAATAGCCAGCCGACGCCGTGATGTCGCCGCCTGCTGTTTCAAAGGATTTGGTGACGCGCAGGTCGTTCACGAAATTGCCCATATCGTTCAATTCGGTGTCAAACAGGGCGACTTCGGTGATGAGGTTGTTGCCCGTCAGCGCCAGCAGCGATGCCGAGTTAACCGCAGCACCCGCGTTCGGACCATTGAAGAACACAGCCGTCGCGCCGGGGCCGAAATTGGTCGACAGATAGCGGTCGGCGGCATTCGCCGCGTGCGTGAACGGGGCCACAAACCGGCCGCTCTGGTTGGCATAGCGGATCTTGTTGTTGACGGTGAGGCCAGCCCCAAGATCAAATTCAAATTCGCCGCCGATGGTCTGCGACTTGGTGTGGATGCCATTGCGCAGATCACTGTAGATCAGGTTTCCGCTCGGATCGACGATTGGGAAGCTGATCAGGTTCGGGCTGTGCAGTGTCTGCGTGGCGGCATTGAGGCCGGGCAGGCTGTTGGTGAGGACGCCCAGCGTCTTGCCATAATTGGCAGCCCCGGCGGCAACCGCGGCGACGGAGCCAGCCACTTCGGTGATGCGCACCGTCTGCGGCATATAGGTCGCGTCTTTCTTGTCGATGACCTGACCATAGACACGCACGAAGCCACCATCGAATTCCTTGGTCAGGCTCGCACGGAACTTGCCGCCGTCAACAGCATTGAAACCTGCATGCCGAATGTCGCCGCCAATTTGATAATGGCCACCCAAGTGGAAGTAGAGATCATCGGCAAGGCTGGCGCCATATTCGGCGTCGACGCGCGTGTCCTTATAGTTCACGCCCTTCATGAACTGGATGCTGCCGCCTTCGGTCTTCCCCGTCTTGTTAATGAGGTTGATGATGGCGCCATTGCCGTTGGTGGTCAGCGTTGCGGCACTGCCACCGCGCACCGATTCAATACGGGCGAGCGTGGCATCCACCTTCACAAAGCCGTCAGCAGGCGCAAAGTTGTGATCCCCGAACAGAAGCACGGGCAAGCCATCTTCCTGTAGCGAGATGAACTGCGCACCACCGGTGACGGCGGGAAGGCCGCGGACCTGCATGTTGGAGTTGCCGCCGCCGGCGGAAGACTCAGCGCGGATGCCGGGCAAACGACGGAAGATTTCTGCCGTGCCGCGCGGCGCAACATTGGCGACGCTATCGACGTCCAGGGCACTGATAGAGACGCTGGTGTCGAGGCGGTTGGTTGCCTTGGCAACACCCGTCACAACGATCTCAGCGACGCTGGTGTCGGTTTCGTCTGACGCGTCCTGTGCGACGGCGGGCTGCGCGGCAAAAGCCGCCACCGCCAGAGTGACGAGCGACGCATGCGTACGGAATACGGATTTCTTCATAACCTCTCCCCTGACCTTGAACTGGGTCCGCTTTGTGCGGGACGATGCGTTGGATAACTCCAGAACAATCGATTGCAAACAAAAAATGCAATCGATTGTAAATAATGCCATCTTGGCACAAAGGCGTGGCATTCTGGCCACACCCCACGCCTTGCCGACCCTTTGGACCCATCATGCACCCAGCCGCGCCGCTGGGACATTGAGTTTCGCCTTGATTTGCATCCCGAACCCCTGAAAGGTGAACAGCGTTGAGGGGTAGTCACTGTTCGCATGAGCCAGATCAAGACCATGAAGGAACTTGCCGATCTGGCGGGCGTCACCACCGGCACGGTTTCGCGGGCTTTATCCGATTCTCCGCTGATCAGCCCCAAGACGCGCGAACGGCTTCAGGCGCTCGCGCGGGAACATGGTTTCAAGCCCAATCTGCTCGCCCGCAACTTGCGGACCCAGCGCACCGGCGCCATCGGCGTCCTCATCCCGCTTGGCCATGAAAAGGGCCAGCACATCTCAGACCCGTTCTTCATCACCATGCTCGGCTACCTCGCGGATGAGCTGACCGAGCGCGGCTATGATCTGCTGCTGTCCCGCGTCATCCCGGAGGACGAAAACTGGCTCGACCAATATGTCGGCTCCGGCAAGATCGACGGGCTCATCATCATCGGCCAGTCCAACCAGTCCGAAACGCTGGATGAAGTCGCCGCGCGCTATCGCCCGATGGTCGTCTGGGGCGGACATGCGCCGGGACAGGCGCATTGCACCGTAGGCTCCGACAATATTCTGGGGGGAGAAATGGCCGCCCAGCATCTGATCGACCGGGGCTGCCAGCGCATCGCCTTTTTCGGGGACCCGCAGGCACTCGAAATCGCTCAGCGTCTCGAAGGGTGCAAGCGCGCGCTGGCGCGGGCCGGGCTCGCCGACAAGCTCACCGTCTTGCCAGCCCATCTGGTGGCCGAAGCAGCGCACCCGGACATTGCCGGCTTTCTGGGTTCGGTCAGCGAACGGCCACAGGGCATTTTTGCCGCGTCGGACGTCATCGCGATGAGCGCGCTGCGTGCTCTCGCTGAATATGGTCTTGCTGTTCCCGGCGACGTGAAGGTGGTCGGCTATGATGGCCTTGCCATTGGCGAACAGACCGTGCCGCGGCTCACCAGCATCTCTCAGGACCTCCGCTTGGGGGCGACAACGATGGTCGATCTCTTGCTGCGGCGGATAGCGGGCGAAGATGCGGGGTCGGTCGTTCTGGACCCCAGACTGATCGTCCGGATGTCGAGCTAGGCCGAAACGGCGAGCGCGTATGCGCCCATCAATCCCGCATCATCACCAAGGCCGGGGGCCGTGACGATGGCCGACGCCTTCCCGACGAAGTAACCCGCGCCCAACGTGTCTGCCTCACTTTGAACAAGGCCAAGCAAGCCCGG
>CAJBSR010000451.1 GCA_903958285.1 uncultured Sphingomonadales bacterium | reverse complement strand
GTGGGACGTCGGCGTGGAACGCCAGGTGCAACTCAAAGGTAAGGATGCCGGCAAGCTGGCCCAAATCCTTGCGGCGCGCGATATCTCCAAATGCAAATATGGCCAGGGAAAATACGTCCCCATCTGCAATCATCGCGGCACCATCATCAATGACCCCATCCTGCTGAAGCACGCCGATGACCTCTATTGGCTGTCGATTGCGGATAGCGACATCTGGCTTTGGGCCAGCGCTATCGTCGCTGAGCGTGGTCTTGATGTTGAGGTCAGCGAGCCCGATGTGTCGCCGATGGCTTTGCAGGGGCCAAAGGCAGAAGACGTCGTTGCTTCGGTTATGGGTGATTGGGTCCGCGATCTTAAATACTTCTGGTTCCGCGACGCCGAAATTGAAGGCATCCCGGTCACTATCCAGCGTTCGGGCTGGTCCAAGCAAGGCGGGTTCGAGATTTATCTCAAGGATGGTCGCCGAGGCACCCAGTTGTGGAACATTTTCAAGGAAGCCGGACAGCCACATGGAATAGGCCCGGGAGCACCGACCTCTGCCGAACGCACCGAAAGCGGTCTGCTCTCGGTCGGCGGCGACACGGATGAGAACACAAATCCGTTCGAGGTGAGGCTTGAGAAATACGTCAGCCGTGACGTTCCCGGCGACACGCTAGGCAGCAAGGCATTGCGCCAGATCAAGGCGGCAGGCCCAAAGCGCCATCAGTTAGGACTGATCCTTGAAGGCGCAAAACCCGAGCCTCTTGGCTTCACACATGAGGACATCTTACTCCAAGGGCGCAAGGTCGGGGTTATGACCAACTGCGCCTGGTCCCCGAGGATGAAAGCCAACCTTGGCTTTGCGCTGATTGCGCGCGAGGTCGCAGCAGCTAGCGAGGTCGAGGTTGCACGCCCCTCAGGTGCCACTGCCGCAAAGCTTGTGGAGCTCCCCTTCCTCTAGGATCCCCGCTTGGCAGGCGATGAATGAAGCAATTCGTGGGCTGAAATTGCCCAATTCACACTCTGAGCGTGCGGTGAATCACGCAAAAAATATTGAATAAGGATTAGATGTGCTGACGTTAGACCAAGCCAATATCATTGTTGCAACAGGGTTGGCTGCCGGCAGGGGCCATGGATTTGCGCCGCTTTGTATTGTTGTACTCGATGCTGGTGGACACCCCTTAGCGTTGCAGCGCCACGAGCAAGCATCGATTGCGCGACCCCAAATCGCGACAGCAAAGGCCGCAGGATGCCTCGGCATGGGCTTCGGTGGCCGAGAACTGGCAAAGCGCGCGCAAGCGGTCCCGGCGTTCTTCACTGCTGTTAGTGCCATTTTTCCCAGTGGGATTGTTCCGGTTCTGGGAGGGGTTCTCATCCGCAGCCAAGAAGGTGCTTTGCTGGGCGCCGTCGGCGTGAGCGGTGACACATCTGACAATGATGAGGTTTGTGCGGTTGCCGGCATTGCAGCGGCTGGTCTGGTTGCAGATACCGGAGCGTAATTGGTTGTTCCGTGCCGTCTTAGCGTCGAACACCGTTCGCCAGCGTTCCAATTGGAACAGTCTATTTTGGCGGAAAGCCTAACCGGCCCTCGTCCTTGATAAGGTGTCATGGCAGCTTCTGGGCCGGGAATGGACAGGCCGCTTTCGGATCGACGATCCGCCAAAAGCAGACGGTCCGGTTACGACAACAAAGCGGACATAGCTGCTTGTTCCGGTCCCGAAAACTTTGCAGCCGTTCGCTGGCCCTATCCTGGACGCCAAAACCTGACGTTCATTCAGCAAGATTGCCGCGCCAGTAATTGACGGGTTCCAATATAATCCTCTGTGAACCTGTTCGACCGCTTTGTTGGGGTAGCGATCGTTAGGAATTGTACGATAGTATCGCGGTTAAGCAATCATGCTGCAGACATACCGCGTTTCAGCGCTTCGACTAAGGCCGAACGAAACTGCCGGGAAACCCGCGCATTCGGAGCAAGGGCGTCGAAGGCGTGGTAGGCGCCAGGCACGACCAGCAGTTCCACCGGCACCGCAGCGGCATTTAGTCTTTCAGCAAAGGCGATGTCCTCTGCAGCGAACAGATCCAGCCCGCCCACCGCTATGAAGGCAGGTGGAAGGCCAGCAAGGTTTGCGACCCGTGCCGGGACCGAACCGGCAGGAACAGACTTCAAACCGGGCGCCTGGCCAAGCAGCGAGGTCCAACCGAAGCGGTTCGACCCGGCGTTCCAAACGAATTGCCCAACGTGTGCAGGCGGCGCGACAGTCGACCCGGTGCGGTCGTCGAGCATCGGATAGACCAGCAGCTGAAAGGCTATCGGGAACTCACCCCGATAGCGCGCGACAATTGCCAGCATAGCCGCATGACCGCCGCCCGCACTCTCACCGCCAATAGCAATGCGTTTCGGATCGATGCCAAGAGCGGCAGCATTGCCGTGCAGCCAGCGCAGCGCTGCGTAGTTGTCTTCCAGTGCACCGGGAAAACGAGTTTCCGGAGCCAGTCGGTAATCGACTGAGACAATCAGGCATTGGCACGCCTGCGCCAGAGCCTGATAGGCTGCCGGATACTGATCCACCCGCCCGCCAACAAAGCCGCCACCGTGCATGTGCAGATAGGCCGGGCTTCCCGGCTTTCCGCCAGTGCCATCGATGACCATGATCCGGACATCGGGCGCGCCCTTGGGACCGGGAATGGTGCGGAACAGGGGCTGCGGAGCAGGAGCCGGCGCGATCGGCCTGGCAGGCAGCCCACGCATGATCGGAAGCGATTTGGCATCGACGGTAAAGTCTGGCAGCGCCCGCGCAACTTCGACCAGTTCGGGATCAACCAACGCAAAGCGATCAGGCTTCGCTGCAGCCCCTGTCGTTGCC
>CAJBSR010000450.1 GCA_903958285.1 uncultured Sphingomonadales bacterium | reverse complement strand
TCTGAGCCGGATGAAGAAGATTGAGGTGGATGCCGAGAACGGCACGGTTCTGGTTGAACCGGGCGTCAGCTTTTTCGATCTCTATGATTATCTGCAGCAGCGCAAAATTCCGCTCTGGCTGTCAGTGCCGGGCAATAGCTGGGGCTCGGTTGCAGGCAATGCGCTGGATCGGGGTGTTGGCTACACCAGCTATGGCGATCACGCGGCGCGCATCTGCGGCTTGGAAGTGGTGTTGCCCGATGGTGATCTCGTGCGCACCGGCATGGGCGCGATGGCCGACAACCCCAGCTGGCAATTGTACAAGCCCGGTTTCGGGCCGAGCTGGGATTCGATGTTCTGCCAATCCAATTTCGGGATCGTCACCAAACTCGGCCTGTGGCTGATGCCTGAGCCCGAGTCGGTGCAAGGCCTCGATTTTGAATTCGATAAGCCTGAAGACCTTGGCTGGGCGATTGATACCATCATGCCGCTGCGTCGTGACGGCGTCATCCAGCAGTCGCCCTCCATTGGCAACTGGTTGCGCTCCGCCGCTGTAATGACAACGCGCCAGCAATGGACCAAAGACAAGGGGCCGCTCAACGACAAGGTCGTCACCGCGATCCGCGAGAAATTCAAAATCGGCTGGTGGAGCGTGCAGGTGCGCTTTTATGGGCCAACTGAAATTACCGACGCCTCTTTGCGGGTGCTCGAAAAGGCCTTCGACAAGAAGCCAATCCTCTCAAAGAAACCCGCGAAATGGACCAGAGGTGATCCGCCAGAGGGCTCTCCGGTCACAGGGGTTCCCGTCAGCTTCCCCCTCGCCAACGCCAACTGGCATGGCGGGCGTGGCGGGCATATTGGATACTCCCCCGTTCTCCCGCCCAAAGGCGATCTCGCGATGGATCAGTTCAAGCGGACCTATGACCTCTATTCAAAATTCGGGATGGATTATCACGCCAGCTTTGCGATGGGTGATCGCAGCCTGACCAACGTCAACCAGATCCTGTATGACAAGGACAACCCCGACATGATGGGGCGTGTCGACGCGATGTTCCGCGCACTTGTCGCCGACGCTTCCGCGCATAACTATGGCGAATACCGCACCCATATCGAGTATATGGACCTGGTTGCCGACAGCTATGGTTTTAACGGCCATGCGCTCCGTCGTCTGAATGAGCGCGTGAAAGATGCGCTCGACCCCAATGGCATCATCGCCCCGGGCAAGAGCGGAATATGGCCCAAGGCGCTTCGGGGAGAAGGTTCATGAAGCGTGCTGTTCTCGTTGCGGTCTTCGCGCTCGCCGGATGTTCGGAAAGACCTGCCGCCCAAGCCGATGGCACGAAGATTGAGAATGCCTTTCGCGGTGCCATGCAAGACCGGTCTTCCCAATCTCCCCCCGAGGCCTTGTTCGTTGAAAAATGCGGGATGTGCCATCGTCAGATGGGGATGGGCACTGTCATTCTCGCGCGGCGGATGGACCCGAAGATAGCGATGCTAGAGGCGCGGACCGATCTGACGGCTGACCTGATCACGGTCGCTGCGCGCCAGGGCATCGGCAACATGCCCCGCATCTCACGCGGCGAAGTCAGCGACGCGCAGCTGTCCGAAATCTCGAATTATCTGACAAAAGGTGCCGCCAAATGATCCACGTCCGCAACGCTTGGCATGTGGCCGCATGGTCAATGGATATTGAACCCAACGCGCCCTTTCCAATAACAATCGCCAATGACCGGATCGTCATTTGGCGCAATGACAATGGTGATGTGACGGCCCTTGCCGACCGCTGCGTTCACCGCCTTGCCCCTCTGTCGCTGGGGCGCTGTGAGGGAGAACGGCTGCGATGCATGTACCACGGCCTGTTGTTCAACCGTGATGGCAGCGTCGTCGAGATTCCGGGGCAAGACTCGATCCCGGCTGGTGCCGGTGTTCTCGCCTATCCGGTTGTCGACCGGCATAGCTGGATCTGGGTCTGGCTGGGTGATCCTGCATTGGCAGACCCTGCCCTCATTCCGCAGGCGGTTGGCTTTGA
>CAJBSR010000449.1 GCA_903958285.1 uncultured Sphingomonadales bacterium | reverse complement strand
GGCACGGTCTCGGTGCAATACCGCGCGGATCTGGCCGGCGGCAGCCGGCTCGACTTTGGTGGCGCAATGCAGTGGCGTTCCGAGTATTTCTTCACTGAGTTCAACACAGCTGATGCGCGGCAGGGCGGTTTTGCCCGCTTCGATTTAGGCGCGGCCTGGACCAGCGCGGATAATCGCTGGACGGTCAACGTCTTCGCCCGCAATCTCACCGACCGCAAGGTGCTGTCTTCACTCGCAGCGGTTGCGCCTCTGCTGGGTTCTGTTCGGGTGGCCTCACTCGAGCCGCCTCGCCACTTTGGCATTGGCCTAGAGCGGAGGTTTTGATCCTATGCGCAGCGAACTTGCCGAAGTTTTTGCGCATCTTCGACGCGAGCCGGACGGGAGCATGGATCCCATATCCGCCATCCGCGCAAAGGTGGAAGGCTACGGCATGGGATGCACCGGAGCAGGGCTTGCAGCCTGCCGGGTTGTCCCAGTCCAGATAGGGACGATGGCAGCTGAGTGGTTGGTGCCGCCCGATGCGGGGGAACGGCGCGTCGTCTATTACCACGGTGGGGCGTGGGTTGCCGGATCGCTGAACACTCACCGGGCGATCGCTGCCGAACTGGCTGCCCTCAGTGGGCTTGCAGTTCTTGTGCCGGATTACCGACTAGCCCCGGAACACTGCTTCCCCGCAGGGCTGGCCGATTGCGCGAAGGCGCTAGCCTTTGCGACAGCGAACGGGCCTGACGGAGCCAGATCGTGCCAGCGCTTGGCACTTGCGGGCGATTCGGCTGGTGGCAATCTCGCTGCTGTGATTGCGCTCGGCCTCTATCCAGCCGGCGGCACAACGCCTCCCGACCGGCTGCTATTGATCAGTCCGTTTCTGGGAGTCACACCGATTTCAGGCGGCTTCCTCGGTGAACCCGACGATCCAGCTGTGATGGGCGAGGGTATGGACTTTGTCGCGCAGCTCTATGCGCCTGCGCGCCATCCCGGCGATCCTGCGATCAGTCCGATCTTGGCTGATGACAGGATGCTGGCGCAGTTGCCGCCCACGTTGATCCAGGCAAGCGCGGCTGAGACGCTGCGCGGACAGGCTCTCTTGTTCGCGCAGCGGGCGTGGGCACTCGGTCGACCGGTTCGCCTGTCGCTGTGGCCAGACATGCCGCATGGCTGGCCCATCTTCATGGGCAAGCTCGCCGAAGCGGATGCGGCTCTCGCCGAAGCGGCGGCATTCCTTCGAGACTGAGGAAGGGTTGATGGCGGCTCTATGCCAAAATGCCTCCGGTTCCGTAAGCCCCAGTGACGGCTTTCGAGTAGCGTGGCCGTAGTTGCTAGTGATTGGTATGAAATGCTGTTAACTAAGTCACTCAACGGGAACGGCAGAGTGCCGCCATTGGCATTCGCAATGCTGACTTTCCGGATCGTCCAACAAATCAACCATAGCTACGCTGCTAGAGCGACGTCCGCTCATGTTGGAACGAGCAGGCGCTTACAATGACTGCAATTGGGCGCTTTGCCGACCTTCTGCTTTCCTCTCGGGGATTGACCGCTTTCGATTAGATACGACGTTCAATGAAGCCAATCTGGGCGACCGGGTCTGGTCGGCAGCAGAAGTTCACGATGAGACGTCCGCATGTCTGCTACCACAGCTTCAAGTCCCCTAAGCTGCCTTTTCGGTCAGTCGAACATCACGGACATGGTGCTTGTCGCAACCCCCAAGCTGCTCAAGATT
>CAJBSR010000448.1 GCA_903958285.1 uncultured Sphingomonadales bacterium | reverse complement strand
TCTATGCGACAGACACACCGTTGCCCGCAAACGGCTCAGCAGGTGTCGGCTCCATTCGGGCGAGAAGCTCAGACATTGAGACGTGCCCCTTCTGCATCATAAAACATCGTCGAGCTGACCTTTGCGACATGGGTCTTGCCCGGCATGGGAACGAAAATGTCCTGCCCCATCTTGCTATGCCCGCCTTCAACCAGCGCCATCGCGATCGACCGGCCGAGCGTTTCGCTCCAGTAGGACGAGGTAACATGGCCGATCATCTTCATCGGCACCGGCTGGTTCGGGTCAGCGACAATCTGCGCGCCTTCCTCCAGCACCATGTTCGGATCATCGGTCAACAAACCAACAAGCTGCTTGCGGCCCGGCGCAACAATGTCCGGACGTGCGAGTGAGCGCTTGCCGACGAAATCCGCCTTCTTCTTGCCAACGGCCCAATCGAGACCCGCATCGAACGGCGTCACCGTGCCATCGGTATCCTGCCCGACGATGATGAACCCCTTTTCGGCGCGCAGCACGTGCATCGTCTCTGTGCCATAAGGCGTAATGTCATAGCGCGCACCTTCCGCCATGATCCGCTCCCACAGAGTGCGGCCATAAGCAGACGGCACGTTGATCTCATACCCGAGTTCACCGGTGAAACTCACCCGGAACAGGCGGGTCGGGATGCCGCAAATTGTGCCTTCGCGGATTGCCATGTGCGGGAAGGCTTCAGCAGACAGATCAATGCCTTCGACGAGGGGTTCCAGAACCTTGCGTGCATTTGGCCCCTGCAGCGCGATGACGGCATAATGCTCGGACGTGCTGGTCAGCCACACGTTTAGGTCCGGCCATTCGGTCTGGAGATAATCCTCCATCAGGTTCAGCACGCGCGCGGCACCGCCGGTCGTCGTGGTCAGATGGAAACGGTCCGGCGCAAGACGTGCCGACACGCCATCATCGGTGATGAAGCCATCTTCCTTGAGCAACAGGCCATAGCGGCAGCGCCCCGGCTCCAGTGCCTTCCAGGGGTTGGTGTACATCCGGTTGAGGAACTCGGCGGCATCGGGACCGACAACCTCAATCTTCCCCAGCGTCGACGCATCGAAAATACCCACTGACGAGCGGACCATGCGGCATTCGCGGTTGACCGCAGCGAGCATATCTTCGCCGGCCTTCGGGAAGTAGCGGGCCCGCCGCCACTGCGCGACCAATTCAAAAACCGCGCCCTGTTCTTCGGCCCAGCTGTCGATGTTGGTTTTGCGGGTCGGCTGGAACAGTGCCCCCTTGGCATGGCCCGCCAGCGCACCAAAGGTTTGCGGCGTATAGGGCGGACGGAAGGTCGTGAGGCCAATGTCGGTCACGGGCTTGTTGAGCGCGGTGGAGGCAATCTGCAGGCCGTTCAGGTTGGATGTCTTGCCCTGATCCGTCGCCATGCCGTTGGTCGTATAGCGCTTGATATGCTCGATCGACCGGAACCCTTCGCGGACCGCCAGCTTGATGTCCTTGGCCGTCACATCATTCTGGAAATCGACGAAAGCCTTCAGGCGGGTTGGATCCTTGGGCGTGGGCAGAACGTCAACGACGACACCGGCACCGAAATTCCAGGTTCCAGCGCAAGCGCCGACGCAGCGGACATTTTCATTGGGGACATCAGGCACGAATGCCCCGAGGTCATCGCGCCAGGCAAGGCTGCCCTTGCTGTGCGACCACAGATGCACGGTCGGCGTCCAACCACCGGCCATCAGCAGCGCATCGCAGGCGATATCCGACGCCGCTGTTCCATCATTGCGGGCAACGGTGATGCCCTTGACGCCAAGACGTCCGCGTACACCGATGACGCTGTGACCAAGACGCACGTCGATCCCCAAGGCATTCGCCTTGGCCAGCAAGGCCTCATCCACGACATCGCGCACATCGATGATGGCCGCGATCCCCACACCCGCCCCCGCGAGCGAAAAGGCGTCGTTCCAACCGCTGTCATGCGACGTCATCAGGGCGACCGACTGACCAACAGCGACGCCATAGCGCAAGGCAAACACTTTGGCTGCCGAGGCGAGCATGACGCCCGGCGTGTCATTGCCTTCAAAGACCAAGGGCCGCTCAATCGCGCCTTGGGCAAGGATGACCTCTCCTGCGCGGATGCGCCACAGCTTCTCCCGCGGGCCATGCGGAATGCCCGGCAGATGATCGGTTAACCGCTCAACCGCGCCGATGAAGTTGTCATGGAAATAGCCAAAGGCCGTCGTGCGCGTCAGAACCTGCACGTTGGGCGAGGCTGCCAGCGCCTTCAGGCTGCGCTCCAGCCAAGGCCAAAGTGCGGGGTCTGAAAGGGCGCCGCCGCCAAGCTCATCCTGCTCATCAATCAGGATGATCCGCTTGTTCGTGGCGGCCGCTTCCAATGCCGCATCGATGCCCGCTGGCCCCGCACCGATGATCAGAACATCACAGTGTGCATAGGTGGCCGCATAATGATCAGGGTCAACCTCAGTTGGCGCCTGACCAAGCCCGGCCATGCGGCGAATGGCGGGTTCGTAGAGCTTTTCCCAGAAGGACCGGGGCCACATGAAGGTCTTGTTGTAAAAGCCAGCCGGGAAGAACATGCCCAGCCGGTCATTGATCGCGCCAAAATCAAATTTGAGCGACGGCCAGCGGTTCTGGCTGGTGGCTTCCATGCCCTGATAGATGTCGACATTTGTCGCCCGCAAATTGGGCGTGAACCGGCCCGGTCCGCGTGTGACGGAAATCAGGGCATTGGGCTCTTCGCTTCCCGCCCCGACAAGGCCGCGCGGGCGGTGATATTTGAACGAACGGCCAAAGAGCTGGACGCCATTGGCCAGCAAAGCTGAAGCCAGTGTATCGCCTTCAAAGCCCGCAAAACTGGCCCCATCAAAGCTGAACGTTACCTGCGCGGCGCGGTTGATCCGCCCGCCTGTTGGCAAACGATATCCCGTCATTTGCGGGGCTCCCCTGCCTTATATGTTGTTTCAAACTTGTCGGTAACAGTATCGCGTACTGCATTGAAAAAGCGGCCACATCCATGCACGTGGCGCCAGCGTTCATGATGACGCCCGCGCGGATTGTTGCGGATGAAGAGATAGGTTTCCCACTCCTCGTCACTCAGCGCGGACGGGTCAAATGGACGCGCGATATGCGCCTCACCTGCATAAGCGAATTCAAGCTCTGCGCGCTTTTCGTCGCAATAGGGGCAATGGATCAGAATCATATCAGTGCGCCACCGCTGCTGCTGCTGCTTCGTCGATCAAGCGGCCGTTGCGGAACCGGTCGAGATTGAAGGGTGCGTTGATCCGGTGTGGCTCATCCTTCGCCATGGTGTAGGCCAAAAGATCACCGGCGCCCGGTGTGGCCTTGAAGCCACCGGTGCCCCAGCCACAATTCACATAAAGCCCCTGCACCGGCGTCTTGCCGAGAATGGGGGAACGGTCGGGCGTCACATCGACAATGCCGCCCCAAGTCCGCAGCATCCGCATCCGGCGGAAGATCGGGAAGATCTCGCAAATCGCCGCCAAGGTGTGCTCCACAATGTGAAGGGCGCCACGCTGCGAATAGCTGACATATTGGTCGGTCCCCGCGCCGATGACGAGTTCGCCCTTGTCGGACTGGCTCATATAGGCGTGGACGGTGTTCGACATGACAACGCATGGGAAAACAGGCTTGATCGGTTCAGACACCAGAGCCTGCAAGGGATAGCTTTCCAGCGGGAAGTCCAGCCCTGCCATCTGCATGATGACCGACGTGTTGCCCGCAGCAGAGACGCCGACGCGCTTGGAGGCAATATAGCCGCGCGTCGTTTCTAAACCTTCAATCGCGCCGTCTGCACCGCGCCGGATGCCCGTTACAGCGCAATTCTGGATGATATCGACGCCAAGGGCTGCCGCCGCACGAGCATAGCCCCACGCGACCGTATCATGCCGCGCTGTCCCGCCGCGCCGTTGGAGCGCGGCCCCCAGCACCGGATGACGCGCATCGGGAGAGATATTGAGTGGCGGGCAATAAGCCTTGGCCTCTTCCGGTGTCAGCCATTCATTATCGACGCCGTTCAGCCGGTTGGCGTGGATATGGCGCTTAAAGCTCTGCACATCGTGCACATTGTGCGCGAGCATCATGACGCCGCG
>CAJBSR010000447.1 GCA_903958285.1 uncultured Sphingomonadales bacterium | reverse complement strand
TCTCCGCGCCGCCATTGCGCGCGCCGACACGATTGTGACGCCCATCAATGACAGCTTTGTCGATCTTGACCTGATCGGCCAAGTCGACGCCGAAACCTTCAAGGTGAAAAAGCCGAGCTTCTACGCGGAGCTGATCTGGGATTTGCGCAAGGTGCGGGCGCAGGCGGACAATGCAACGGTTGACTGGGTTATTCTGCGCAACCGGCTGCAACATCTGGATGCGCACAATATGCGACGCGTGGGCGCGGCTCTGGGGGAACTGTCCAAGCGCGTCGGCTTCCGCACGGTGCCGGGCTTGAGCGAACGCGTGATCTACCGTGAACTCTTCCCCAAGGGGCTGACCTTGCTCGACAAGGGCGATCTGGGTGGCTTTTCGGTCAGCCATGTCGCGGCGCGGCAGGAGTTACGGGAGATGATTTCCGCTTTCGCTTTGCCGACGCAGGATGCGGCCCAGCGCGAACTGGCGCTGGCATGATCAAGTTTCTCCTCTTTGTTGCCGTCATCGGCATCATCATCTGGATCGCCAAAGGCGCGCTTCAGCCCAGCGGGAGCATCTCGCCCAATGAGGCGGCCAAGCTGCTCGGAATTGAGCCGGATGCGGATGCGGATACCATTCTGGAGGCGCACAAGCGACTGATTGCAAAGGTGCATCCGGACGCGGGCGGCAGTTCGGACCTTGCGGCGCGCGTCAATCAGGCACGCGACGTCCTTTTGAAGCGTTTGGCCAACTGATCGCCGCTGCTTGGCATCGCTGATGTCACATCATTTAAACGCCACGGCCCTGCGCGAATATGACATTCGCGGCGTCGTTGGCAGCACGCTGACTGAAGTTGACGCCTGGGCCATTGGCCGCAGCTTCGCGACGCTCCTGAGGCGCGCGGGCGGTAAGACCGTCGCCGTCGGTTATGATGGCCGCCTGTCCTCCCCCATGCTGGAGGCGGCGCTGGTCCGGGGATTGACCGAGAGTGGCACCGATGTCGTGCGCATCGGCCTAGGGCCAACGCCCATGCTCTATTATGCCGAGGCCGTATTGCAGGGTGTTGATGGCGGCATCCAGATAACCGGCAGCCACAATCCCCCCGACCACAACGGCTTCAAGATGGTGCAGGCCCATGCGCCATTTTACGGGGCGGATATTCAGAGGCTCGCCGAACTCGCGGCGGCGGGCGACTGGGAGGTCGGCGCGGGGTCGGTCCGCGACCATGACATTCTGAACCAATATGTGGACCGGCTGGTGGAGGACTTCCGCGGCGGCAGGTTCCGCATCGCCTGGGATGTGGGGAACGGCTCGGGCGGGGACGTCATCTCCGCGCTCGTCAAGCGGCTGCCGGGCGAACATCATCTGCTCTTTGCGGACATTGACGGCACTTTCCCCAACCATCACCCGGACCCCACGGTTGAGAAAAACCTCGCCGATCTGCGGCGCCTTGTCGCGGAGAAGAAGCTCGATTTCGGACTGGCTTTTGATGGCGATGCAGACCGGATCGGCGCCATTGACGGCGAAGGCCGCATTGTTTGGGGCGATCAGCTTTTGTCCATTTTGGCCGAGCCTGTGCTGAAGGACCTCCCCGGCAGCACGATCATCGCCGATGTGAAGACCAGTCAGGCGCTGTTCGACCGTGTGGCAGCACTCGGCGGCATGCCCTTCATGTGGAAGACCGGCCACAGCCATATGAAGGCAAAGATGAAGGAGGTTGGCGCGCCGATTGGCGGGGAAATGACCGGCCACATCTTCTTCAAGCACCGCTGGTTCGGCTTTGACGATGGCATCTACGCCGCTGTCCGGCTGATCGAGGCGGTCCATGCGCTCGGCGGATCATTGGCCGCACTCAAATCTGCCATGCCCGTCCTTATCACCACTCCCGAACTGCGCTTTTCCGTCGAGGAAAGCCGCAAGTTTGCCGTGATTAAGGAAGTGCTCGCCCGGCTGGAAGCCGAAGGCGCAGACGTCAACCGCACCGACGGCGCGCGGGTGAACGCGCCCGACGGCTGGTGGCTGCTCCGCGCGTCTAACACTGGTCCGGAACTCGTCGCGCGCGCTGAGGCAAAAGATCAGGCGGGGTTGGAGCGGCTGCTCGGGCAGATTGATGGACAGCTGCTCGCGTCAGGGGTGGAACGTAGCGAGGTCTTGTGGGATTAGGAGGGCGCTCTTCACCTGCGCACCCCCTCTCCGTTTGTGCT
>CAJBSR010000446.1 GCA_903958285.1 uncultured Sphingomonadales bacterium | reverse complement strand
GAATGTGATCAGGCCCTGCATCATGCCGAACTGCACGTTCGTCATCCAGTCCCAGATCACATAAACCACGGTCACCGGCAGAACATAGGGCAAGAAGAAGGCGGCGAGGATCAGGCTTTGCATCCGCCCCTTAAGACGGCTGACCATCATCGCAATTGACAGGGCCACAACGGTCCCGGGAACCACGGTTAGAAGTACAAAATAGGCTGTGTTTTTGACCGCGATGCGAAAGGTCGCATCCTTGAACATCCGGACATAGTTATCAAAGCCTGTCCATTTGCCCTTGCCAATCAACGGGGCCTTTTGGAAGGACATTTCGACCATCTGGACCGTCGGCCAGAGGAACAGCCAGATATAAACGATCAGAAACGGCGCGATTAGGATCAAGGCCGTCGTGATCTCTGTTCGTCGATTGCGAAGCATGGCGTCCTGTCAGATAAAGCGCCTGCCGAAGATTATCCCCGGCAGGCAATCAGATTTTAACGACTACATACCGTTCAGTTCGTCACGCATTTGCGCGGCGGCGTCCGCAGGATCAAGTTCGCCGTTCATCGCGGGCGTGATCGCATTGCCGGCCGCATCAAACAGCGGCGAAGCAACACCGGCCAAGACTGACTTGGGGTCGAATACGCCGTTGGCGGTCAGCGGGGCGTAGGTCGCCTGTGGCTGCATCGCTTTGTATTCGGCGGATTCTGTCACGGCCTTGTTCGCGGGAATGTGGCCTGCGGTTGCCCAGAACAACGAATGGGCTTCCATCCACTTGATCACTTCCAGAACAGCAGCGTGCTTCTCAGGCGTTGCGGCCTTGTCCACATTGTTCGGGATCGCGAAAGAGTGGCTGTCCGAATAGGTGCAGGTATGGTTGAACAAAGCGGGGATCTCGATAGCGCCCCAGTTGAACAGTTTGCCTTGCTTGTTCAGGTCGTCCATCGTCGGAACTTCCCAAACGCCGTTGATCATGAACGGCACCTTGCCTGAGGTGAACAGTGCCACCGTCGACGGATAGTCGGTCTTCGGCGGGTTGTAGCCAGCCTTCACCCAGTCGGAGATAACGCCAATCGAGGTTGCGAGTTTGTCGGCGCTGTCGCCCGGGAACCAGTCGCCGTCATTGCCAATTTGGCCGTCTTGCTGGCAAAGCAACGAGTAAACGGTGCGGAAGGCAAAGTTACCGTCAGCAGTCACCTGAGCGATGGACCATTCATTGCCGTCAGCCTTCAACTTGGCCAAAGCAGCGTTGAAATTCTCCAGACCGGTCAGCCCGGTGGGCAAGCCGTCAGCACCGATCAGGCCAGATTTTTCCAGCAGATCTTTGTTGTAGTACAGAACGATCGGGTGCGTGTCGAAAGGCACAGCATATTGCTTGCCATCGACTTGGACTGCTTCCCATGTTGCTGGGGCAAAGCTATCGGCCGAAAGGCCCATCGTCGCCATGTCTTCAGCGGTGATTTCTGTCAGTGACTCTTGGCTGACGGCCAAAGGAATACGGCTGGCATGATAGGTCATCATGTCAGGGCCTTCGCCAACTGCGGCCGAGGTTTGCACCTTGCTATAGAAGGGCACGCCCCAATCCAGGGTCGTTGCCTGAATTTCGATGGCGTCCTTATGCTCGGTGTTAAAGTCTTCGATCAGCTTTTTCATCCGAACGCCGTCGCCGCCGCCCAAGAAATCCCACCATACGACGGTTTCCATGGCTTGAGCGCCAGTGCCGAACATAACAGCAGCCATAAGTGCCGCTTTGATTGAAAGTTTCATAGTTTCCTCCCTTGAATGAAGCTTGTCGTCTGCGCCAGCATCTTTCTGTCCCCTGCGGGCGCACGCCGGCGACAGGCCGATTGGTCAGGCATGATGTGGCCCAGCTTGGACCCGTCTTTTTCTTGTAGCCTCAGCCTATGAAACGCAGACTATGCCTGTCAACAGATTCCGCGATATATATCGACTATCTCGATATGTCTTAAGTGCCGCTGTCCACCGCCATGTTCGCCGCTTGGGCGATCAACGCATCCAGCAGCGCATCGGCCACCGGATCATCCGACCCCATCAGCCGGAATGTTGTGGCAATCAGCGCCCCCTGACCCAGACGCTTTTCTCCTATCAAGGCGACAGGTTTGTGAACCCAACCCACCACCAGGCCGGCGGTCACAGCCCCAGCAAATTCCCACCCAGCCCAGCCGCCCATCACATGGTGCGGCACCACGCCCGAGAACGACAGGTCGATCAAGGGCCCCCCCGGCAGGTCGGCAAATGCCCCCTCGCGACGGATCCAGCTAAAGCCCGCGATCCAGTCGCCGCGCCACATCGTGCCGTGACGCGCTGTCAAGGTGATGTTGGGCAATTGGAATATCGACCCCACAGGAATGCCGGGGGTTTCATCGACCACGGGAATAAATGGCTGCTCGCGCCCTGCTGCCTCAACCCGCAGATTTCCTTGGGTTTTCACTGTTCCATCGGCCAAAACCACACAGCGGCCCCCCGCTTGAATGCGCCGGATGTCGCCCTGATCTAGGGCGTGTGTCAGCACAACCGCGGCCTGATTCTCTGGCACAAGTGCATAACCCAAGGCTTGAAGACGTGTCGCAATCCCTGCATCTTGGGCAGCCACCTTGGGCAAGCTTTGCGTTTTGCGCGCGGCGTAAAGGGCGATATCGACCTGATTGCGCTGCACAACTTGACCCGCAATAACCAATTCTAACGCAAGGGTCAGCATCTGGTTGGCCGCCACTTTGGGCAAGGCAAATGACAGCTGCCCAAGGTCGGTCGTCGTTAGAGCCT
>CAJBSR010000445.1 GCA_903958285.1 uncultured Sphingomonadales bacterium | reverse complement strand
GGTCGATTGTCAAAACCCGGTCGATACCGGCAGCGCTCATCATATCGGCTACAACCTTGGCGCTGATCGGCACGCGGGCCGAACGCACACGACGATCCTGGCGGGCATAGCCGAAGTAGGGCACGACAGCGGTAACGCGATGGGCGGATGAGCGATGCAGGGCGCGTCATCACGATTGAACTGACGCCGAGGGATTACCGCGCCAGCGGGGGCAGGGGGCCGTTCCGGGTGTGGGCGGCGGACCCCAATGGCGACATGATCGCGCTTGTTTATTTCGGCGGCAATCCGGGCTGGGCGAAAAAGCTCTTGCCGCTGGGCGAGCCGCGCATCGTTTCCGGAAAGCTGGAGGCTTATGGGCAGGACCTGCAGATGGTTCACCCGGACTATGTGCTGAAGCCGGAGGAGGCGGGCAGTCTGCCTGAGCGGGAGCCTGTCTATCCCCTGTCGGATGGCCTGACGGGCCGACGGATGCAACAATTGGCCGCACAGGCCGTGGAGCGCGCACCAGACCTTCCGGAATGGGTCGACGCCTCGCTCCATGCCCAGCGCGATTGGCCGTCTTGGCGCGAGGCGATTGGCGCCATCCATGCCGACCCCGCTGATGCCAAAGCGCGGGAGCGGCTGGCCTATGACGAGATATTTGCCAACCAGTTGGCGCTGATGCTGGTGCGGGCGTCCTCGCGGCGCAGGCGGGGCGTGCCGTTGCAGGGCGACGGGCGGCTGCGGGACCTGCTGAAGCTGCCCTATTCGCTCACGGGCGCACAGAAGCGGACGATTTCGGAGATTGAAGGGGACCTCATTCAGTCCATCCCGATGGTACGCCTGCTTCAGGGTGATGTGGGGGCCGGCAAGACGATGGTCGCGCTCCACGCCATGCTGGCCGCCGTTGAGGCGGGGGCACAAGCGGCTATGCTCGCCCCGACCGAAATTCTCGCCCGCCAGCATTTTGAAACGATTACGCGCCAATTGGCGGGGCTTCCCGTGACGGTCGCGATCCTGACGGGGCGTGATAAGGGCCGCGCGCGCGAATCGACGCTGATGGGTCTGGCCGATGGCAGCATCGACATTCTTATCGGGACGCACGCGATCTTTCAGGAAGCGGTGGCCTATAAGCGGCTTGGCCTTGCTGTCATTGACGAGCAGCACCGTTTTGGCGTCGCCCAGCGGCTGTTGCTCACCCAAAAGGCAGAAAAGCCGCCGCATCTGCTGGTGATGACAGCCACGCCCATCCCGCGCACGCTGACGCTGTCCAACTATGGCGAGATGGACGTGAGCCGTCTGGACGAGATGCCCCCGGGCCGCCAGCCCATCGACACGCGCGTCATGTCGGGTGATCGGCTGGACGAGGTGGTCGAAGGGCTGTCCCGCCACATCGGGCGCGGCGGGCAAGCCTATTGGGTGTGTCCGCTGGTTGAAGAGAATGAAGCGAGCGACCGGGCTGCCGCCGAAGCGCGCTATGAAGAGCTATCGATGCGCTTTCCGGGCAAGGTCGGGCTCGTCCACGGCCGGATGAAGGGGCCGGAGAAGGACGCCGTCATGGCACGCTTTGCGGCAAACGAGCTGGCCGTTCTTGTCGCGACAACGGTGATCGAAGTCGGGGTCGATGTACCCAATTCCACGCTGATGATCATCGAGGATGCCGAACGGTTCGGCCTGGCGCAGCTCCACCAGCTGCGCGGGCGCGTCGGACGGGGCAGCGAGAAGTCGGTCTGCCTGCTGTTGCGGGGCGGGGCGCTCAGCGAGACGGCGCGCGCACGGCTGGCCCTGATGCGCGAGACCAATGACGGGTTCCGGATCGCAGAAGAAGACCTGAAGCTGCGCGGCGCGGGGGAAATCCTCGGCACGCGCCAGTCCGGCGAAGCGGCGTTCCGGATCGCTTCGCCTGAACAGGTCTCCAGCCTGATCCATGTGGCGACCGACGATGCGCGGTTGCTGGTGGACCGCGATGGTGGGTTGGCAAGCGTGCGGGGGGAGGCGGCGCGGCTCGCGCTGTATCTATTTGAACGCGATGCGGCGGTGGCCCTGATCAAGGCGGGCTGATCGGCCGGTCAGTCGGTGGCGTGCATATGTTCCAGCATGTCGACGTAGAGCTGGCTCAACGGCCGGTCGAACTGCACGCCATGCTGTTCATTGAAGAACCAGACCACGCGTCCGCCCGCCCAGCCAAGACCGGGCATATCGAGCATGATGGCCGTGTTTTCGTCCAGGGTCTTGGCTGCGTGCATCATCACGCCGCCAGTCGACAGGTTGACGAGTTCCACATCGACCCTCTCCATGCCCCGCAGCCCGGCTGTCGTGCGGATAGAGACGGCAGCGCGCGCAGCGCGGCGGCGCTCGGCGGAAAACATCTGCGCGGCAAGTGTGGTCTGCATGTGCGACATGAAATTTCTGCCCCGGTTGAAACCGGTCGGACACTGATGCTCACCCTTGCAAGAAAGGGCTAAAGTGACTGGGCAACAGTTGGTTAAGCTTAAGCGGCGTTAACCAAAAGTCCGTGGCGCTTCTTGCCGAGACTGATCTTGGTGTCGCCCGAAACGGTGACAACCGCATCGGCTGCGGAGACGATGGAGTCGTCCACCTTGACCGCGCCTTCAGCAATTTTGCGCTTGGCTTCCCCGCGGGAGGCGCAGAAGCCTAGCCCCACAAGCGCATCTAAGATATCGATAGATCCGCCTGACACCTCAAAGCGCGGCAGGTCGGCTCCCGAGCCGCCCTCGGCGAAGGTCTGGCGCGCGGTTTCGGCAGCGGCCAGCGCGGCGTCCTCGCCACGGCACAGGCGGGTCGCTTCATTGGCGAGGACGATCTTCGCCTCGTTGATCTCGGCGCCTTGCAACGCCTCTAAACGGGCGATCTCGTCCAGCGGAAGATCGGTGAACAGGCGCAGGAACTTGCCGACATCGCTGTCGTCTGAATTCCGCCAGAATTGCCAATAGTCATAGGCCGGAAGCTGCGCTTCGTTGAGCCAGATCGCCCCGGAGACCGACTTGCCCATCTTGGTCCCGTCGGATTTGGTGATCAGCGGTGTTGTCAGGCCGAACACTTCGGCGCCGTCCATGCGGCGCGATAACTCGACACCGTTGACGATATTGCCCCACTGGTCGCTGCCGCCCATTTGCAGCCGGACGTCCATGTTCTGGCAAAGGTGACGGAAATCATAGCCTTGCAGGATCATGTAGTTGAATTCGAGGAAGGTCATCGGCTGTTCGCGCTCAAGCCGTAGCTTGACCGAGTCAAAGCTGAGCATGCGGTTCACCGTGAAGTGGGTGCCGACCTTCTGCAGCATTTCGATATAGCCGAGCTTGCCCAGCC
>CAJBSR010000444.1 GCA_903958285.1 uncultured Sphingomonadales bacterium | reverse complement strand
CCGTTCACATTGTCCACGGCAGACTGGACGCCCTTACCGAGCCATTTTGACGTATCACCATCACGCTTTTCAACGGCTTCATAGGCGCCGGTCGAGGCCCCCGACGGGACCGCCGCACGCCCGAAACTACCATCTTCCAAAAGGACGTCGACCTCTACGGTCGGGTTACCCCGGCTATCAACAATCTGGCGGGCATGGATATCGAGGATGGCCGTCATTATATGAGTCTCCGAAGCTGCTTGGCGGTATGGGCAAGGGCCTCTATCTGTCAGGCAGCAACAGCGCAACCATGAGGAAACGGATCGACATGGCCACGACAGACGACGCCCCAAAAACGCCCGCTACAAAGTCTGCTGCCAAGCCTGCGGCTAAGCCCGCTGCAAAGCGCCCGGCGGTTCGCAAGGCGGCACCGGCAAAAGCACCTGCCGCCAAGGCAGTGGCGGCGAAAGCAACTGCGACAAAGGCGACGACATCCAAGGCGACTGCTGCAAAGCCTGCGGCGAAGGCCGCTGCCAAGCCCGGTGGTGCATTGCAAGGCGAAGCGCAGAACATGTTCGGCAAGGTCAAGACCAGCGCACGCGATGCGGCTGCTTCCGGCAAGGACAAGGCAACATCAGCCCTTTCGGAAGTTTCTGCAATGGTCGGCAGCGTGGCAGGCGCCTTGGACGATAAGGTTGGCCCGCAATATGGTGACTATGCCCGCAAGGCTGCCGATGCTGTGTCTGGCCTTGCTGACTCGCTAAAATCCAAGGATATCGACGATCTTCTAGATCAGGCCCGTACCTTTGTGCGGACGCGCCCGGCCGTTGCCATTGGCGCTGCCGCTGCACTTGGCTTTGTGCTGACGCGCATCGTCCGCGCCGGCGATGATAAAGACGCCTGATTGCGCGGAGATGGACGTAGAACCACCCCCGACGGACGTTGATGGCCCGAGCGTGCGTGACCTCATTGGTCAGCTCGTTGCCGATACGAAGGACTATGCCCGGGCAGAGATGAACTATGTTCGCGAGGAGCTCGGCGACAGAAAATCCCATCTTGGTCCAGCGATCGGCTTCATGGCTGTCGCTGGCATTCTGGTGTTCGCTTTGATTGTCGCGATCGTGGTCGGCCTGATGATCTGGATCGGGCAAGCCATCGGCATGGGGTGGTCGATTTTGATTGTCTCCGCAGGCTTTGGCCTGCTGGCCTATCTTTTGGTCCGTTTGGGCCTGAGACATTTCAATCAGGTCACCCGACCGTGGGAAAAGCCATGACACAGCGGGATGACGCATTGGCCAATGTGCGCGCCGCCAAGGCTCGTTTTGAGGACAGCCTTTCCCTCGCGCGTCACAACATGACGCCCGTAAAACTCGGCAAGCGCGCGGCAGCCAAAACCAAGCGGGGCGTCACCGGCGCCTTTCAGGCCCAGCCTGTCGCCGTTGTCGCCCTCGGCTTAGGCGTTCTCGCCTTCTTGTTTCGCAAACCCCTTGCCGGTCTTGTCCGGCGTATCAGAAAGGAACCGCGCCATGACTGACAACCTCCGTTCCAAGGCAAGCGCCCGCTACAATGATGTTCGCGGCAAGGCCGAACAGGCGCTGGCGACCGGAAAGACAAAGGCGCATGACGCCCTTGAAGCGGGCAAGGCTCGCGCCAAAGAGACCGCCACCGTCACGCGCGAAAAGGCAAAAGCTGCAGCCCAGACGACATCTCAGCAATTCGACAGCAACCCGCTGGCCGCCATTGCCGGGGGACTGGCGATCGGTGCCATCATCGCAGCCGCCCTGCCCCGCACCGCGCGGGAAACAAAGATCGCAGGCCCTGTTGGCCGTAGCGTCAGAAAAACAGCAAAGGCTGCGGCGAAAGTTGCTGGTGACGTTGCCAAGGCGGAACTTTTTGCGCTAGGGCTGACATCGGATGCCGCACGCCAAACGGCTCGCGAGCTCGCCGGAAAAATCGGGAAGGCTGCAACGACAGCCGGTACAGCCGCAGCCAAGACAATACGCAAAGGGAAAGAATGAGCGATAGCAAACTGCATCTGGTGTTCGGCGGCCGCGTCAAAGACCCCCGCACACTCGATTTCGCCGACTTGAAGTCAATGGACGTCGTCGGGTTCTTCGCAGATTATAAGAGCGCTGAAGAAGCCTGGCGGAACGCTGCGCAGCGGACTGTCGACGATGCCGAAATGAAATATGTAGTCGTCCACATGCATCGGCTGCTTCAACCCGAAGTTCTGGCGCCGGCCAAAGGCAACTAGGCCTCGGCCTCAACAAGTTTCTGAAGGGCGGCCACATTCAGCGGGCCAGCCCTCAGAAAACCCTGAAAGTGGCTGCAACCCGCCCGTGCGAGAAGGCCGAGCTGGCCTTCGCTTTCAACACCTTCTGCAATGACCGACAAACCTAGGGAATGGGCCATGTCTATGGCGCCGCGCACCACAACGCTGTCGCGCTCCGTTCCTGTAATCTCCGCCGAAAGTCCATGATCCAGCTTCAGATAATCGGCCGGGAGCGCCTTGAGATAGGCAAGGCTGGAATAACCCGTGCCAAAGTCATCAATGGCCACACGGCACCCAGCAGAACGGAACTTGGCAAGGACTTTCGCTGAGGCGTCAAGATCCTCCATCAGGCCCGTCTCGGTGACTTCCACCGTCAGCCGTGTCCGCGCAAAGCCGCACGACTCCACCCGAGCCAGAAAACGCTGCGCAAAGCCGGGATGCTTGATATCGCGCGCAGTGACATTGACGGACAAGCGCAGGCGCGAAAGCGACTTCGGCCAAGCCGCGGCGAGTTCCAGCGCGCGGCGCTGAATATGGGCCGACAGTTCCACAAGATAGTCTGACTGCTCCGCCACCGTGAACAGCGTTTTTGCGCCGATCAGACCATATTTCGGATGCTGCCAGCGCGCTAAGGCTTCCACGCCGTCAATACGTCCGCTCGCAATGGCAAATTGCGGTTGGAACAGGATTTCAATCTCGCCTTTGGCAAGCGCGTTGCGCAGATCAGCCTGCAGTGCAGAAATACGACCCGCAACCTTGGTGTCTCCGGTCGTCACAAGGCGGATTGGCCCTGTATCTTCCTTGCGCGCATCCGCCACCGCCTTGGCCGCACGGCGGACGATCGACCCACGATCTTTCGCGCCCGCTTCGGCCACAGCAATCCCGACGTGGCACCCAAGCCGGACCGTCTTTCCGTCAACGGCCACGGGTTGGCCGACACGCTCAACAATCGCTTCGGCCAAAAGAAGCAGCCGGTCGGGCGATATATCCCCGACCATCGCCACGCCAAATTCTGCACCGGCCATTCGCGCGGTGATGCAATTGAGGCCCGATTCGGCAACCAGCGGCTCAAGACGGTGCCCGACGGCGCGCAGCACAGCATCGGCAACATTGGCGCCCAAGGCTTCGTTGATCGCATCAAAGCGGGAGATATTGACGATAAGGAGCCAGACCGTTTCGGCTTGCCCATTTCGTTCCAACCAGCGGCGGAGTTCCGCGCTATCGGCAAGGCCTGTCAGGGAATCTGCGTCTACGGGTGGCAAAACCCCCGAAGTTGCCATGGCCCGGGCGGCATAGCGCTTTGCAGAGATAAGCACGGCCTGAAGTTCTGCCGCACTATAGGGTTCCGACAAAAGATGCGTCGCCCCCGCATTCACCAGTTCCAAGGCACTTTCGGACCCGGCAGGGTACATAGCCACAATCGCAACGCCATTGCGGCCGAGCTTTGGCGCGATAGACGCGACAGACGTGCTGGCGTCCGGATCAACACAACCATCGACCAGCAGAACGTCAGCGCCTGACCCGATGATGCGCCCCTGCAGGCCCGCAACGCGCCTAGACGCGGACGCGCGCCACCCAAGCCCGGTGACAGCAGCAAGGATCTCATCACGGCGCGATTGCGAATACACCATCACCGGTGCCGCCGCGCCTTTCTGGACGTCTGAGGGAAGAGAATGCTTCACAAGGATGCCTTAGCGCGAAGGCCTTGGGAATTTCCTAATTTGAACAGGACTTGTCCCCTGCCGCTCTCCGCACTAGCACCGCCTCCATGGGATGCGGAACAAACACAGCGCTGGAAGACCGCTATGGGCGGCAAATCAGCTATGTGCGTCTGTCTTTGACAGACCGCTGCGATATGCGCTGCCGTTATTGCATGGCAGAGCAGATGGAGTTCCTGCCCCGCAGCGAGATTCTTTCGCTCGAGGAAATCGCCCGGCTGGCAGAAGCCTTCGTCGCGCGCGGTGTCCGTCGCATCCGCCTAACGGGTGGAGAGCCGCTCGTCCGGCGCGGTGCAACCGATGTGGCGCGCCAAATCGGCCGCCTGATCGGACACGGTCTGGACGAGTTGACGATGACGACAAACGGCGCCAGCCTTGCCAAACATGCCGATGACCTTTGGGACGCAGGCATCCGCCGCATCAATGTCAGCCTCGACACACTTGATGCAAACCGGTTTGCGCAGATCACGCGGATCGGCCGACTGGACAATGTTCTGGAAGGACTTGAAGCTGCCCGCGCACGTGGATTTTCGATTAAAATCAACATGGTGGCGCTGAAATCTCTCAATGATGATGAATTTAGTGACATGCTCTCCTGGTGCATTTCCCAGGGCTTTGACCTGTCCTTTATCGAAACCATGCCGCTCGGCCATATCGACGAAGACCGGACAGACCGCTTTTATCCTCTGACGGCGGTTCGCGAGACGCTGGAACAGTCGTTTAATCTGCTTCCGTCCACCCACCGCACCGGCGGGCCTGCGCGATATTGGTCCGTTGAGGGCTCAGCGACCCGCGTGGGCTTCATTTCACCCCTCACCGCCAACTTCTGCGCATCCTGCAATCGCGTGCGCGTATCGGCGTCTGGAAAGCTTTATATGTGCCTAGGACATGAAGACCATGTCGATTTGCGCGGTGCCCTGCGTGGAGATGACCCATCCTTGTTTGATAAGCTCCTCGACCAAGCCATTGGCGCGAAACCGGAACGCCACGATTTTGACCTCGGCTTTGCTGCCACGCAGCGCCATATGAGCGTCACCGGCGGATGAAACGCGCACTCCTCGTTTCGCCAACCGCGCCTGCACAGGAAGCGGCGGAGCAGCTTCGCAACGCCTATGATTGGGCGGACCTGCGGGAAGCGGACATGATCGTCGCGCTCGGCGGTGATGGCTTCATGCTTCAAACCTTGCACGGCATGCTGGGGCGCAAGCGCATCGTGCCTGTTTTCGGCATGAACTTGGGAACCGTTGGTTTCCTTATGAACGATTGGCGCGTTGAAGCGCTCGACGAGCGCCTCGCAAAGGCGAAATCCTTCCATATCTGCCCCCTGCGCATGGAAGCAGAGACCATTGACGGAGAGCAGGTCTCCAGCCCCGCCATCAACGAAGTGTCACTGCTGCGTGAGACGCGCCAGACGGCCAAGCTGGAAGTGGAAGTGAACGGCCGCGTTGTTCTGGAGGAATTGGTCTGCGACGGTGTCCTTGTTGCGACCCCCACTGGGTCGACCGCGTATAATCTTTCCGCCCAGGGCCCGATCCTTCCACTCGATTCTCCACTTCTCGCGCTCACGCCGATCAGCCCATTCAGACCCCGCCGCTGGCGCGGTGCCATCTTGCCCGACAATGCGACCTTGCAGTTCCGCGTTCTCGACCCCGTTAAGCGCCCTGTGAGCGCTGTGGCCGACCAACAGGAGGTCCGTGACGTTGCATCCGTCCGTGTTACCACAGACCGCACCACAAAGCTCACAATGATGTTCGATCCCGAACATGCACTCGACGATCGGATTGCCATGGAGCAATTTGCAGTCTGAACGGGTTGCCAAGCAGAATTGGCCTGCTATACGCGCCGCCTGTAGAGCGTTCCCCGGTAGCTCAGCGGTAGAGCATCCGACTGTTAATCGGACGGCCGCCTGTTCGAATCAGGCCCGGGGAGCCACTCTCACTTTTCTCCCAATTCGCTACAGATCCGCAGGCCCGTTCTGGGCTTGTTCTTTTTTCGCTTGACGATGGAACAAATCAGGATCATTAACGTGAGAACAAAAGGAGATCGCCATGCAAATCGTCGCTTTCATGTTCTTCGCTACGGTTCTGGGTTTTGCCGGATTATTGATTCGCGGCATGTTGTCTGACGCGGCAGAACGGATCGAGTCTGCACTGTCCGGTCAGGTCATGACCGCAGAAGTGGAGTGCGCAAAAGTGTACGTCATGCGCCGTCGCCCTGCTCTCGCATCAGCCACGGTCCCTGCAACGGCCTTCCGGATGGCGGCCTAGGGCGGCGCTTAGTTAGGCTGAGCCTGACGCGCAGCTTTCACCTTGGCATAGCTGCGGACGCTGAAAGGGATCATCGCGATATAGCCGACGGCGATCACGATGAGTGTGATCCACGGCT
>CAJBSR010000443.1 GCA_903958285.1 uncultured Sphingomonadales bacterium | reverse complement strand
GTGTCGCTGTCGCGGCCCTCATTCAGGCGCCAGTCCCATTTGCCGACGCCGCCGATGGTCACGTAACTGCGGTCGGTCTTATAGCCGAGGTCACCGCGCGCATAGGCGTTGATCGCGGCGGTATATCCGCCATCAATGCCGTAGAAGCTGGGATCATTGTCCACCTCAGACCCGGCATTGTCCGCATCCTTGCCGGTGTAGCGGGAATCAAGACGCCCCACCGTCAGCCCGCGATCGCGCAGCAATTCCTTGTAGAAGCGCCCCGGCGTCACGCGCAGATCGGCCCGGTCCAGAAACGCTTCGCTCAACCCGGTATAGCGGGCAAGATCACGGCGGATGGTGGCATGTTCTTCCGCAGACAGGGCATTGCCCTTCAGCAGCGCGGCAAGATACGGCCCGGAGGCCCAAGCGCGCGCATCGGCTGAGATGCCCGCCGCACCGCCGGGGTGCGTCGTCTTGCCGTGGAACAAGGCTGTGGCGGCCATGGAGGGGATGTTGAGCGCATAGCCAATTTCATTGCCCTGCGTGTCGGCACCCGCGCCAAAATCAAGCACCGTCGAAATCAGGATCACACCGTTCAACGACACGTCGTTATACTGGCCCTCCAGCTGGTTGAGCACAGCGGCCGAACGGGTGGTGCCATAGCTTTCCCCGCCCAGATATTTTGGCGCATTCCAGCGGCCATGTTCATTGAGCCACAGGCGGATGAACTGCGCGACCGATTTGGCATCCTGCGTCACGCCCCAAAATTCCTGCGGGTCCACACCCGGCATCGCATAGGAAAAGCCGGTGCCGACGGGGTCGATGAAGACGATGTCCGTCACATCGAGCAGACTGTCTGGATTGGCGACCAGCGGATAAGGCGGCGCGCCATCATCCTTCGCGTCTGACGGGATGGCGACGCGCTTTGGCCCAAAGGCCCCCATGTGCAGCCAGACCGAGCCGGAGCCCGGCCCCCCGTTGAACAGGAAGGTCACAGGTCGGCTGGGGTCCTTCCCGTCCTTGATATAGCTTGTCGAAAAGATGGCGGCGCGCGGCTTGCCATCCGGGCCGGGGAGGAAGGTTTCCCCCGTGACGGCCGTATAGCTGACCTTCTGCCCGTTGAACGTGCCGACATGCTTGGTGACAGACCGGTTGGGCGCGGGCGTTGGTGCGGCTGACGTGGTGGCGGCAGCGTCCTTCTTGTCCGGCGCAGGCGTCGCCTGAGCAAAGGCTGTTCCGGCCATCAACACCGCTGCTGAAAACGCAGCGGCCACACGCAAAGATCGACGCATCCCATTATCCCCCAGTAGAAATTCAGTCGCCACGATAGCGCAATGGCAGAAGGGGTAAAGCACCCCTGTCGAAGGCCGCGTGCCGTTCGTCCGGTCTGGCGCCGCTCGACTTGCCCCGCCAATTGACCTTGATCCTGCTTACAGGCAGTTATGCTGTAAAGCAGGCTAAACGTTTAGAAGGTGGCCATAAATGTATAGGATCAACGGCGCCCTTGGGTCTCCTTATTCGATGAAGATGCGGGCGGTGCTCCGTTACCGTCGTATTCCACACCTCTGGGTCCACGGCGCGGACACGCGCGGCGCGCTGGCGCAGGTCAAAGCGCCTGTCATTCCGGTCATGGAATATCCCGATGGCAGCTTCCACAATGACTCCACGCCGCTCATCTATGATCTGGAGGCGCGCCACGCCGAACGGTCGATCCTCCCGCCCGATCCGGCACGCGCCTTCATCGCCCATCTGATCGAAGACTTTGCCGATGAATGGGTCACCAAGGCGATGTTTGGCTATCGCTGGCTGGAAGAAGTCGACCAAATCCAGATGAGCCGCTGGCTGGCCTTTGATGCGCTTAAAGGCGGCGGGCTGGAGGCGAGCCAAGGCTATGCCGAACAATTCCGCACCCGCCAGGTCGGACGGATGGCAATTGTCGGCTGTACAGCGGAGAACTTCCCGCTGATCGAAGCCTCGACCCGCGCGCTGCTTGATGCACTAGAAGCGCATGTCGTGGACCAGCACTGCCTCTTTGGCACGCGCCCCAGCATTGCTGAGTTCGGCATGTACGCCCAGCTGTCCCAGCTTGGCGTTGACCCCACAGCACAGACGATGATGCGCAAGGACTATCCCTATAGCTATCGCTGGCTGCTCCATATCGATGACATGTCCGGGATTGAAGGCGATTGGAGCGCGCAGGGCACCCCCTATTCGCCCATCATCACCGCCTGGCTAAAGCAAGTGGGCGAGATTTACATGCCCTTCCTCCGCGCCAATGCGGCGGCCATCGCGGCGGGAGAAGAGACCTTCCGCATCACCGCAATGGGGCGGCCGTACACGCAGGGTGTGTTCAAATATCAGCTCAAATGCCTAGCTGATTTGCGGGCCCGCTATGCCGCCCTCGACACGGCAGCGAGGGCCGAAATAGATCCGCTGCTGGCGGACACAGGCTGCCTTGAAACGTTGCGTCAGCCTTAGGGCAGCTTCGGCAATGCGGCTATGGGGTGATAAGATTGTCCAATGACCCAAGGCCATCAACCCGGATGGTCATGCGGTCACCGGGCTGGAGATAGCGCTTTTGCTGGCGGGCAAGGGCAATGTGGCTTTCAATCACCTGCGCGGTAAAGGGCTTGTCCCAACCACCGGCCAGCCACGCCGCCAGCCCGCGCCCAATGGAGCGCAGATCAACACCTGCAAAAACAGTTCCCCCGGGCGTGCCTGCCAAAACCAAAGTGCGCGCCGGCACATTGCCTTCCGCGTCAATCGGCAGCCGGGCGGTGCCACCAGCATAGGCCCATTCCCGATCCCGCAGCTTGCCCGCCTCTGTCAGAAGTCGGTCCAGATCCCAGATCCACATCGTGGCTGGCGTTCGCTGACGCTCTTGCCCGTTGACGGACAGTTGCAGCGTCAGCCCCGCGACATAGCGATTGAGATCACGCGGCACGACAAACAAGTCGCCCACCGGCAAATAGCCGGGCGCGCTCTTGCCGGTCGTAAATCCCTTGCCGGATTCCGGATGCGCCACATCGGCATTGCGCAAGAGCTTGGCCCGGTTGGTCACATCATTGCACAGCATCAGCCCGCCTTTTGCGCGCTGGGTCGGCGATGTCGCATCCAGCGTGACCAGACACAGTTCCACTTCATAATCGAGCAAGGCATCCCCGGCAGAGACGCTGGCCCGGGACGGTGTGGGCGCAACATATTTGGCAAAGAGGAAAGGCCCGCCTTCCACGGTCGCCTCTTCGGCATGCTCGCGGTAATTGGTGCCGGCGGCAATATGGCGGCTCAACAGATCAACCGGCACAGCCAGTTCCACGACATTGGCGGTGATCGGCGCGCCTCCCTTGGCAATCAGCGCGCTAACCCCATCATAGCCGAGCCGGTTAACAAGGCTGATTGCGTCCTCGCCCTCCTTGCCGACGGGCAGGCCCGTGACGCGGCCATTGGCGTAGCTGCTGATAGCGATTGTCTGTTTGCCCACCCGGGCAAAGCTCAAAGCATCGCTGATGGGCGCAATCTTAACGCTCGGTGCGGAGGGGGGCGTCCGCTCTGCACGAACGAGTGGGGCCGGTGTCCAAGCGAGGTAGAAGGCAGCCAATCCAATAAGGGTCGTCAGGCAGAGCAGGAGGAAACGTATCATTTTTCTAGATCCTGTTCGAAGATCGCGCCGATTTATCCAAGCTGACGCCAGTTGGTGACCGCTTTAAAAGCTTGCTAGCGCTCGGCTTTATTGCCGTTTCGGGAGTCCCTCCGTCAAGACCGGGGCCAACAACCCCCGCGTGGCTGCCGCGAAACGCGGGCCCACTGGCATTGCGGCTTTGACGAAGCGCGCCCTCCGGCCTGCCGCTCCCAAGCCAGAGACACCAAAAAATCAAATTCGAGCCCAACATCATTCCGATGAAATATATATGACTTGCCTTTTAATCATATTTAACTACCATAAGAGAAATTTTTCGATATTTATGATCCGAGACTTGGCGCAAGGTTGGAACTGGCAATGCAGAATTATCCAATATTCCTTGTGGCAGTATAACAGTGAAACTACCCCATATTTCTTAAATGTCTGCCCTTTTTTAAATAACCCAGCTGCAAACGCGAAGAATTACAAGCCTATATTTTTGTAAAAAACCACAAAAGATTCAAATATAATTTCAGAAATTGAGTTTTATATGGAATCTTATTTCATAGTTTTGGCGACGTATAAGATCCAGATAAAGCAGAATCAGACGAAACATGACTAATGTTATTCGAATGACTGCGAAGAGTGGTGCTACCAAAGAAATCCCTTTTGTCGAAAAATTCAAACTCAGTCATCGCTTTATTGGTGCCAAGATTGAGGTGATAGATAGCGCCACGGGTGCTCGGGTGTCAGCAGTCAAGGTCCGCGTTCATGGCAAGGACGTTCACCTCTCACATTCTGAGAAAGAGCATCCACGCGAAGAGGAAACCCAAGGGGCTGCAGACAGCCCGGGGTCTTCGGAAATGGTTTCGAGTGAAACTTCCCAGTCGTCTGGCGCGATTGAACACTCTGAAAGGGAAGAGGAGGCGCCGCAAGCCCAGCAGACCGCCCC
>CAJBSR010000442.1 GCA_903958285.1 uncultured Sphingomonadales bacterium | reverse complement strand
GGCGGCGTCTAACTCCAAAGCTTTGACCGTGATGCGACCGTTTGAAACTATTACCAAGGAAGTTACTCAGACTATCTCGAGTACGGTTGCCAATGTCACGGCATCTGTGGTTGTCGTGCCGGTGCCGGTCGTTGCCGTTCCGACAGCTCCTAAGGTGACGCCGGTTCCAACCCCAGCGCCAGTCAAGCCTTCGATCTCCGCGCCGGCGTCCGCATCCGTGGCTACGTCTGCATCCGCCTCGGTATCCACACCTGCCTCAGCGCCCGCACCCGCCTCAGCGCTCGTACCGGCACCCGCTCCGGCACCAGCGCCTTCGACCGCACCAGACTCGGCTCCCGCTCCGACGCCCGCGACAGCCGACGCACCGGCTGGCAGGCCCGCGCCGCCCGCCGATGCTCCGTCAGATGGCGGTAGTAAGCCAGCGGGCGAAGAGCCTGCAGCCAAACCGTCGGATGCCGCTCCTTCTGCACCTGCTAACGCTCCACCAGCACCATCCGTCCAGGGTCCGGCAAAGGCAGAGGCACCGGCCTCCGCGCCCGCCCCTGCGGCTGGTCCGGCTCCGGCCAATGCAGGTTCAACACCTGAGGCGGCTGCACCCGTCGCAGTTGTTGCGGTCGCTGCCGCACCTGTCGCTCCTTTGCCGCCATCGCCTGTTCCGTCCACGCCGCCGCCAACTCCGCCTGATGACGCCGATAGCGCGGACCCAATTCTTCAATCGGTGGCAGAAGCACCCGTGCCATCTCCGCCTGCGCAGCGCGCGGCTGCCATTGTCAGTCAGTTGAGCCCGTTTGTCGCTGTTAGCGTCCCCCTGCCAGCTCGACCGGCCGGTGTGCCGGGTATCGATACGCGATACTCACTGGCAGGTAATCCGGCAGGTCTGTGATATGCGCGTCCAGCCTGAAATGATGGCCTATCGTGCGATTGGCAATGGCGTGAACCGCGCCTTGCGGCGGCAGGCCCCTTTATGTCCCCTCCGACCAGAAAATGGTAAGACGTTTGGACTATGAAAGATAGGTAGGAATGGACGTGATAAATGATAGCGGAGAGGTGGCGCCGTTGGTCGCTCCGTCTGCAGTTGAACGTCTGAGTTACGTGCCCAATGCCATTCATCTGATGCGCACGACGCAACAGATGCAATTGCAGCTCTCTCAGATGGCGGATCAGAATGCATCGATATTGATGGGTGCGACGTTTGTCTCCTTTACCATCTCCATCGGGCAGCTGGCGTCTGGAAATGTATCTCCAGCGGGGGTGATCCTTGCCACATTCGCATTACTCGCCGTGGCCCTATCGATGATGGTCGTGATGCCCCAACTAGGTTCGGCGGGAACGCGGAAACTTGAGGGGAACCTCCTCTTTTTTGGTGAGTTTGCGCGCATGTCGTAAGCTGACTTCAGGGAGTCTCTGAAGCAACAGCTGGTGTCAGACGATTTGGTCTATTCTGCAATTGCCCGCGACATTTATCAGAACGGCCAGGTGCTGGCGTTCCGCAAATACCTTTACCTCACGTTGGCTTACCGGACCTTCCTTGCAGGCCTTATTTTTTCGTTCGTGACATTTGTAACCCAGCAATATTTGCTCGGCTAATCGTCAGTCCAAGGCGAACCAGAGATCAAACATGGCGGCTGTACCTAGGTATTCCCCGCCTTCGTCAATCAATGGCCAAGTCAGGGCGTGTTGCACCCGAAAGCGGTTGCCGCGGCAAGAAACGAGATTGCCGGAATACTTGCTCATGCCACCCGTTGGGATGGCCGAAGAGAACAGCCCACTTTGCCTGTCGCGCTGATCTTTGTGAGGCAGAGCTTCCTGAAACTGGGCGCTAAAGCCGATATAGTCGCTTTCATATACGTCCAGCGCGCACCTGTTTGCAAAATGGAAATCTGTGTTGGGCACCCGATAATGGGCAAGGATCGCGCATGGGGCTGCCCACAAGGCTGCAATCACATCATCTGATTTCTGGACAAGGGGACGCCGCGCCTGCCGGAAATAGCTTGAGGCGATCAACTCAATTTTCGGCACCATGGTGGCGTCACGATAGGGCGGCGGAACAAAGCTGCTCATGCAGTGAAAACTAGACCTAGGACTCTAGAGGCGCCGGATCGCCCCTTTAGAGGATGTCATGAACATAGGGGGCGGGCACGTCTGCTCAACCTAAGAAGAAGCGAACTTGGTTGCATTGGAGCCTGCAGTTTCGATCATTCTAATAAGGCGCGAATTTTTGGGCGGCGACGCAGAGAAGAACATCAGTCTGGAACCAAGGTGATCGGCTAATTATCTCAAAATACATCTTAAATGGTTCATTTCATTGAAGTATTATGATCAATCCTGATCTCTCTCTCCTCGACATTGCGCTGTGGCAAACTATTCCTCGGGCGATGTTAGCAGAATTTGGCATGGCGGCGCTTTGGGTCGCAGCGGCATTGGCTCTCCTCCAGTTTGCCCTTGGTGTTGCCGTGCTTCGACAAAATCGCGATGATCTCGCGAGGACAATTGCACCCCTTGCAGTCGCACAGGCCGTGCTCTGCGGTCTGGCATTTTTGGTCTTGATGGTGCTTTTTCTCCGGTCGGATATGTCCGTCCTGTTGGTTGCGACCAACAGCCATTCCGAAAAGCCATGGCTCTATAAATTTGCTGGAACATGGGGCAACCATGAGGGGTCCATGCTGTTGTGGGTTTCCATCTTGGGCGTAGCCGGTGCCACTATCGCCTTGTTCGAACGTGCCTTGCGCGCGGATACAAAGATCGCGACGCTGACGGTTCAGGCGGCGATTGCGCTCGGTTTCTATGTCTTTCTCCTGTTTGCTTCCAATCCGTTTGCGCGGATCGCCGGGGTGACGGAGGGGCAGGGACTGAACCCGTTGCTGCAGGACCCCGGCCTCGCCTTCCATCCGCCGACACTTTACATCGGCTATGTCGGGATGTCGGCGGCATTCAGCTTTGCTATTGGTGCGCTGATCACACGCGACGTCACGCCAAGTTTTGCGCGTGCCATGCGCCCTTGGATCTTGGGAGCATGGATATTCCTTACCATCGGCATCACGGCGGGAAGCTATTGGGCCTATTATGAGCTTGGCTGGGGCGGCTGGTGGTTCTGGGATCCCGTCGAGAATGCGTCCCTGATGCCATGGCTCGCAGCGACGGCACTTTTCCACTCGGTGACGGTCCTTGCGACACGTGACGCCCTGCGGACATGGACGATTATGCTGTCCTGTGTTGCCTTCTCCATGTCGATGGTCGGCACGTTTCTCGTGCGCTCAGGCATTCTGACCAGCGTTCACAGCTTCGCGGTTGACCCCAAGCGGGGGATCTTCATCCTAGCCCTGCTGACCATCTACATCATTGGGGCGTTGGTCCTTTTCGCTTTGCGCGTGGGCACAATTTCCGAAGGCAAGCGGTTTGAACCTGTAAGCCGGGAAGGGCTGCTGGTTATCAATAACCTCCTGCTGTCGGTCATCCTGGTCGTGGTTATGGTAGGCACGCTCTATCCCCTGGCGCTGGAAGCGTTCACGGGGCAGAAGATTTCCGTAGGAGCGCCCTTCTTCAACGCAACAACGGGTCCCCTCGCGCTTGCTCTGGTTGCCTTCATGGCGGTCGGGCCGTTGCTGCGCTGGCGACATGAGGAAGGCCGGGCGCTCATCCGCAGGCTTGCCGTGCCTTTGTTTGTTTCAGCGCTCACAATGATCGCCGTCTATGTGTTCGCAGGCAAAGCCGCGTTCCTTCCCGCGATGGGGATCGTTGTGGCCGCAGGCGTCGCCGTGGCGAGTGTTGCGCCACTGTGGAAACGCAATCTGGTGCGTACTCCGCTATTCACATGGGGTATGGTTATTGCGCATCTTGGTTGCGCGGTGAGCATCGCCGGGATGGCGGCAGACAGCGCCTTCATGAAGGAAGCGCTTGTGCCCATGCGGATCGGCGACACGCGCTCCATCAGCGATTTCCGCGTGACATTCGAGGATGTGGCGCAGGTCCCTGGACCCAATTACGATGCCCTTCAGGCAACGCTAAGGGCCGAGCGTTCCAACGGCGATTCATGGGCGTTGAAGCCCGCGCTGCATCGCTTTTCCACCCCGGCCATGGTCACCAATGAGGCCGCAATCCGGACGTTCTGGAATGGCCAGCTCTACGTCGTCTTGGGCGATGAGAGACCCGGCAATGTATGGGTTGTCCGGATGTGGTGGAAACCCTTTGTGACACTCATCTGGATCGGTGGGATGATGATTGCGGGCGGTGGCTTCCTGTCGCTGATCGG
>CAJBSR010000441.1 GCA_903958285.1 uncultured Sphingomonadales bacterium | reverse complement strand
GATCTGCTCGGAGCTGATATTCCAGACCATTATCATACGTCATATCGACCATGCGGCGCATCGTCCACTTGGTGGCACGCAAAGCGTGGCCGTCCTTCTTCTTGAGCACATTGGCAATTTCAAGAACGCGGGCGTGCAGCTTGTCCGCTGGCACAGCCTCGGTAATGAGACCCTGTTCTTCAGCCTGCTTGCCGGACAGGTTTTCACCCATCATCGCGTGGTACATGGCCTTGCGGAACGGCATAAGTTCCTGTGCGACCTTGGAGGCGCCGCCGCCGGGGAGGATACCCCAGTTGATCTCGGAGAGGCCGAACTGCGCGTCTTCGCTCGCAATGGCGATGTCGCAACCGAAAAGCGGGCCGTAGCCGCCGCCGAAGCACCAGCCGTTGATCATGGCTATGGTTGGCTTTTCATACCAGCGCAGGCGTTCAAACCAGCCATAGCTTTCACGCTGCGATTTGCGGATGGCACCGAGGCCTTGCTCTTCGGTTTCGCGGAAATATTCCTTCAAATCCATGCCCGCAGTCCAGGCTTCGCCTTCACCTGTCAGCACCAGAACCTTCACATCATCGCGGAATTCCAGTTCTTCCAGAACCTTCTTCATCTGACGATTGAGCTTTGGGCTCATGCAGTTGCGTTTTTCAGGGCGGTTGAACCTCACCCAGGCAATGTCGTTTTCAACGGTATAGGCTACGGTATCTTCTTCGGCACGATCTGACATGGCTCACCTCTTTGCTATTTATGTTATAGTCTATAACAGTCGACATTGCGGAGGACAAGCGTCATTGATAGCGAGTAACCATGCGCGATCCGCTTCTTAAATATCCCGGCTATATCCTTCGCCGAGCCTCGACTGCGGCGATGGCGGAGTTCGCGTCGCGGATTGTTGTCCTTGGCCTGCGCACGTCAGAAGCCACGATCCTGCAGATTGTGGCTGAAAATCCCGGTATTTCCCAAAGCGCGCTCGGGCGGATGCTGGATATTCAGCGGGCCAATATGACTCCGATCGCCGCCCGACTGGAAGCGCGGGGACTCATGCGTCGTTTGCCGAGTGATGGTCGGTCTTTGGGGTTGGAGTTGACGGACGAAGGCCATCTGCTTGCGGAAAAGGCGCGCGCTATCATTGATACGTTTGAAACGGATTTGACCAATCGGATCCCGGCTGAACACCGGGCCCATCTGATGCCTGCCTTGCTTGCACTATGGCCTTCAGCGGACGACTAAAAACCGGTCGCGTTTCACTGCCGCCCCGTTGACGGTGAACGCTTCTCAGCCGTAAGTGTTGCATACAAATCATCAGGAGCAGGGTGCCGACAATGCGCGCTATCGACTATTTTGACCGCGGGCATGACCGCAAGCCGAGCCGGACGGCGATCATTGATACTGTGACCGGCCAGCAATGGACCTTTGCCGAGGTGAAGGCGCTTTCGGAGCAGATAGCGGCTGCGATGCAGAAGAATGGGTTTAAGAACCAGGATCTTCTGGCGCTTTATGGCCCGAATAGCGGCATGTTGCTGGTTGCGCTGCTCGCCATGTGGCGCGCCAATGGGAAATGGATCCCGGTCAACACACGCAACGCGATCGACGCCAATGCTGGCTATATCAATTATGTCCGCTGCAACTGGATGTTCTATCATTCCAGCCTTGTCGACGAAGTATCTCAGCTCCGCCGCCTCTGCCCGACGCTGAACAAGTTCGTCTGCATCGACAAGCCGATGGACAATGAATGGGGCGGTGATCCGTCGCTGGATCAGTTCATCGGCGACGTGACGGCAGCGGATTTTGTCGAGCCTGAAATCGACGCATTCGGCAACATGCACGAACTGGTCGGCATCTTCCCGACCGGCGGCACCACTGGCCCATCAAAGGGCGCGAATGTGACCAACCTCGGCTGGGGCACGATGATCGAGACCGCAGCCGACGGGATGGGCGGACGCACCGACAATCCTGTGGCGCTCGTGTCGGCACCCATCACCCACGCAGCTGGTCCGATTGCGCTCTCGACGCTGAGCCTCGGCGCGACGCAGGTTATTCTGCCCGGCTTCGATGCGGAGAAGGTGCTGCAGGCGATTGACCATTACAAGATCAGCCACATGTATCTGCCGCCGACGGCGCTTTATCAGGTGCTGGCATCGCCGGAGATTGGCCAGCATGACTACACATCGCTGCGCATCTTCATTCTTGTCGGCTCGCCGTGCAGCCCGGAAAAGCTGCGTCAGGCAGTCGAGGTGTTCGGTCCGTGTATGTGCCAGTCCTATGGTCAGGTGGAATGCCCCATGATCGTTGCCTGGTTCCCGCCGGAAGACGTGGCACGTTTCGCCAAGGAAGCGCCTGAGAAGCTGGCGTCATGCGGCAAGGTCACGCGCTCGATCAAGGTTGCGTTGCTCGATGATGATGGCAAGCATGTTCCATTGGGCGAAGCGGGTGAGATCTGCGCCCGCGGCGTGCTTGTGTCGCACAGCTATTTTGAGAAGCCCGAGGAAACCGCCGAAGTCCGCAAGTTCGGCTGGCATCACACTGGTGACGTCGGCAAGTTTGATGAGGACGGCTATCTCTACATTGTAGACCGCAAGAAGGACATGGTCGTCTCCGGCGGGTTCAACGTCTTTACGTCGGAAGTCGAAGCGGCTGTCACCGAAATTGCCGAAGTGCGCGAATGTGCCGTCATCGGTATCCCGCACGAAAAATGGGGCGAACAGGTCCACGCGATTGTCGTTGCCGACGGCATTGATGAAGCGACCGTTATTGCCCATTGCAAGGCCCGTCTGGGTGGTGTGAAGGCGCCAAAGTCGGTTGCGTTTGTCGATGCCATCCCGCGCACCGCTGCGGGGAAGATGGACAAGAAGGCCCTGCGCATTCCCTATTGGGGTGAAAACGCCCGCATGGTGAATTAACCGGGGTTAGGCCGCTGCCTCCAGTAGGATGGCAGCGGTCTCTTCGGGCTTTTCAACCATGACACCGTGGCCGGTTGGGAGCGAATAGACCTTCCAGTCTGGGTCGGCCTTCACTCGCTCATGAAACTTCGTGAAGACGGTTGGCGCATCCTTGGTTGCATAGATATAGGTGCGCCGTGTGATGGCCTGTGCCGCGTCCGTCATCTTCACGGGCTCAATCAGCGTCAGCAGCGGATGGCGCGTCAGGAACGAGGGAGAGCCGGGGAAGGGGGCGACCAGCCCCGGCATATCCCGTTGCGCGTCGATATAGTGTTTGCGCGACGGTTCATCAGCAATATCCCAAAGCGCTTGGCCATCGCCCGGCAAGAACGCATCGACATAGACGAGTGATCGGATTTTTTTGCCAAGGCGGTTGGCGACTTCGGTGATGATCATCCCGCCATAGCTGTGGCCGGCAAGGACAAAGTCGCTCAGCCCTTCGGCGGCAATCATGTTTGTGACATCGGTGACGTGCGTTTCGAGCGTGATCGCTGGCGAGATCAGGTGCTTCTTCTCACCCAACCCCGTCAGCGTGGCGATATGGACGTCGTGTCCCTTGGCGCGCAGAAGCTTTGCCGTGGCATGCCAGCCTTGCCCGCCGCCCCATGCGCCGTGAACGAGAACGAACGTCGCCATTTTCTATCCTATTCTTCCCAATCGGAGACATAACTTTGGCTGAAAGTGAGGCCCGACGCGTCGCGCGGCAAGCCTTGTTTTGCGCGCGCCTTCCGCTCAATGAGCGGTCTGGCCGCCATCGATCGTGAACAGAGCGCCGTTGATGAAGCTGGCCGAAGGCGAGCAGAGGTGCAGCACGGTGCCAGCAATCTCTTCCGGTTGCGCCGCGCGGCCGCTGATGTTCTGGGCAAAGAAGGCCGCCCGAAAATCGGCGCTATCCGCCCAATGTTGGGTCATAGGTGTCACGACAAAGCCGGGCGCAATGGCATTTACCCGGATGCCCAATTGCGCGTACTCAATTGCGGCTGCCTTAGTTAGGCCCACAACGGCGTGCTTGCAGGCAACATAGGCGGACATATTTGGGTCTGCGATGACACCGCCGACCGACGCCGTGTTGACGATGGCGCCACCACCGACCTTGAGGAAGTGCCGGATCTCGGCCTGCATGGCGAAGAAGACGCCCTTCAGATCGACATCAATGGCGAGGTCGAGTTCGGCTTCGGTGACTTCGTGAAGCGGGCGTTGCGGTGGAAGGACGCCTGCATTGTTGAATGCATAGTCCATAGAGCCAAAGCGGCTGACGCACTCTTCAACCAAGGCCGTCATGGCAGCGGCGCTGGTTACATCGGCTTTGACATAGGCAGCCTTGCCGCCCGCTGCCGTGATGGCGGCCACTGTTTCTGCTGCGCGATCATCGACATCGCCGATCAGGACGGCTGCGCCGGCATTGGCAAATGCAACGCAAGTTGCTCTGCCAATGCCGGTCGCCCCCCCCGTAACCAAGACCGTCTTGCCTGAAAAAACCGCTGACATCTGACCTCTCCCAAAACCCCTTATTGACCGGGCGCGATCAGCACTTTGCACTCATGCGTTCGCTTTCGCAGCGCCTCAAATCGCGCTGGCGTGTCAGCAAGTGAAATGGTGTCAGTAACCAGTGCACGAGGCTCGGCAGCGCCTGCATCGAGCGCATCAAGCGCCTCTTCATATTCCTGCCGTGTGAAGAAGGCAGAGGTGATTAGGCGCACCTCCTTGGACAGCATGGCAAAGCTGTTGAACGTGTCTGGCCGCGTACACAGGCCGAGTAGGCAGATCGTGCCGCGCTTGCGGACCTGCTCCACGGCTTGGGCGATGAGGCCGGGCACACCCACGCACTCAAATACGATGTCGGGCTTTGTACCCAGCATCTGTTCTACACTTCCGACCGGATCGTCGGGGCTGACGCTAAATCCCGTGGCGCCCATCTCCATCGCGCGCGCCTCCTGAAAGGCTGCAAGATCCTGGATGATGACATCACTCGCGCCCTTGCGCCGCGCCCAGAAGGCCACCGCGAGCCCAATGGGACCAGCACCGAGGATCAGCACCTTATCGCCCGGCTTCATGCCTGACATGTTGACGCCGTGCAGCGCAACGGCGAGCGGCTCGATGATGGCGCCATCCGCAAGGCTGGCCGATTGCGGCAGACGAATGCACTGGTTCGGCTTGGTGACCGCATATTCGGCATAGCCGCCGCCCTGCAGGCCGAAATGGTCGCACCAGGCAACTTCGCCTGATTTACAACTCTCACAGTGTCCGCAGCTCATCAGCGGGATGACGGAGACAAGATCACCAAGCTTCAGCCCTTCTGCACCCTTGCCTAGGGCCACCACCTCACCAGCAAACTCATGGCCCAGAACATCACCTTTGTTGATGCCGTAGGCCGGGTCTTCGGTCATGTGCAGATCAGACCCGCAAATGCCGCATCGCCCGACCTTGACGACGACCTCTCCCGCCTCAGGGGTTGGGTCGTCGAGGGTTTCAAGCGCCAGCGGCTGGTGTAGCCCTTGCATGACCACGGCGCGCATCAGGCGATCCCGGACTTGCCCGGCGCAATCACACCATTGGGGTCAATCGCATTCTTCAGAAGTTTGTTAAAGTCGCGATTGGTCTGGCCATATTGCTGGGCAACGAGCTCCATCGAGTTCACGCCAGTGCGGTAGCTGGCCCAGCCCTTTTTGCCGAACGTGGTGACGAGATCCTGATAACAGGCGTCGGCCTTCTTTTCCTGTTCCGGATCGCTCTTGTCATAGAGCAGAGCGATGATGT